>DBJWYX010000393.1:0-1535 GCA_052360825.1 Candidatus Wunengus sp. YC64 | reverse complement strand
TATGTCGTTAGGTTTTACGCCCTGCTTAGAACCTGCGTTGACCGTGATGCTTTTCCTGAAAGTCAATGAATCGTATCCGATAATGTCCGCCGGTATCGGCCTTGTTTTACTCTTATTTTCAGCCTGGAATTTCGAAAGGGTGTACAGTTTACTCTGCAGTTTGTATATCGTATCCTGCTGCTCCAGTATCTTGTTTTTGAACTGAAAAACTTGTTCTTCCAGTTGTTTTTTTACGTGAGCGTCACGCCAGCCGGAAAACACCTTATCCAGGAAATTGTTGGCTGAATTACTGCAGAAACAGGTTGCCCACTGTAACGGCCTCATAGGGACAACGCAGGTCATTTTGATACGGCTGGAAAACTTTAGCGGTAAAAACAAAAAACTAAGGGATATTGCTAAAAGGATGATTATCGTTGCAATGGGATTTTTTATGATATCGCTAAAACTAGGAGTGGAGGTCCTCATCCTGTAAAACAGCTTTATATAGATCAAGATTTTCGAGGAGATAGCCCGTTCCTCGCGCAACGGCTGTTAAAGGGTCATTGCCCACCTGTACCGGCAGTCCGGTTTCCTGCGCCAATAGTTTGTCCAATCCTCTAATCAAAGCGCCCCCGCCTACCAGCACCAACCCGTTTGTTATTAAATCCGACGCCAGTTCCGGCGCCGTCTTTTCGAGGGTAGATTTCACAGCGCCTACAATTTTATCAAACGGTTCTTTTAACGCCTCCCGAATTTCTTCCGAGGTAATATTTGTCGCCCTTGGCAAGCCTGCAATAGCATCGCGCCCTCTGATCTCAAGCGTCAGCTCCTCCTCTAAAGGATATGCAGAACCAATCTCAATCTTAATTTGTTCCGCCGTTCGGTGTCCGATGTCCAGATTATAAGTCTTTCGTATGTACTGGACGATGGTTTCATCAAATTCATCTCCCGCAATCCTTATGCTTTCGTGGGTAAATATATCGCCCAGCGAAATGACCGCCACTTCTGTAGTTCCGCCTCCGATATCAACTATCATACTGGCTACCGGCTCACCCACGGGGAGGCCTACACCAATCGCCGCTGCCTTTGGTTCAGAAATAAGATACACCTCTCTGGCGCCTGCGCGCTCGGCTGAGTTGACTACCGCCCGCCTCTCTACAGCCGTAATGCCAGACGGAATTGCAATCAATATCCTGGGACGAACCCCCCACTTGCGTTTATGAACCTTCGTGATGAAATACTTGAGCATAGCTTCGGTAATATCAAAGTCTGCGATAACGCCATTTTTGAGTGGACGTATAACTGAAATACTGCTCGGCGCCTTTTCCAGCATCGCCTTGGCAACGTTTCCTACTGCATTTCCATTTAAAAGAACTTTATTCGTTCCGGGTCTTACTGCCACAACTGATGGTTCAGACAACACAATCCCATGACCGGGTATGCAAACAAGCGTGTTTGCCGTGCCAAGGTCAATTCCCATGTCAGTCGAAACGAAACCCAATACAAAATCTAATGGATGCATTATCTTTCTTACTCCGAAAATAGCCTTAATCCTC
>DBJWYX010000392.1:0-1562 GCA_052360825.1 Candidatus Wunengus sp. YC64 | reverse complement strand
CCCTAAATCCCCTCTTGATAGAGGGGACTTTCGCTCTCCCCTCTAAAAAGAGGGGTCGGGGGTGTGTTTTAAATCAGCAAATGCTTCCGCCCTATATAATACAATGAATGCGTATGATGTTTCTTTCAAAAACTAAATGATTACGTTTTATTCAATTCCATGGGGTTTCCCCATCCCTATATCCTAACGGCCTTTCAGGCCTAACATTGAATTTCCTATACGCTGAACATGGGACAATCCATAAAACCCGTTAAGGCCAACCCACCTCCGGAGTGAATCAGGAGTATATTCCCTTCAAGTGTTTTGTTGAGAATCGTTTGTCTTGCCGTAAGAAACAGTTTGGAAGAGTACACAGGGTCTGTGAGAATTCCATCCTCTCTGGCAATACACCTTATTTCCTTGAAAATGGTCTTGTTGGTGCTGCCAAATGATTTTGCGGTTGCAGGATAGTACAAATGATAGTCCGGTAATGAACGGAGAGAAACTCCCAGAAACGCTTCTGTGTATTGCATAACCCGCGATAATCCCGATTTGAAATCCTCGAATGAGCCTGCCAGAACAACGACATGAAATATCGTCTTCCGCCCAAGAACGGCAGCCCCAGCCATGAGAGACTGCGCAACCATACCCGTACCGGCATCGATAAAAATATGATCGAAACGAACCCCCGATTCCCTCTCATTACGCAGGATATCAACAAGAATGCTTAAAGAGCCTGGCAGAGCTAATGGATGATGCGCCCCCTCAGGAAGCACAAATATCTTTACCCCCACGTCCTTTCTTTTTTCTACATAATGGTTGACCAAACGTTCACAATCGGTCCATTGGGAGCGTGAAATCCAGTGGATTTCGCTGTCGTCAACAAACAACGAGAGCAACTTCGCATTCCCCAATTTTCGAGATGGCGGTCCGAGTAAAAATGGGATTATCTTGATATTGTTTTCCGTCAGCGTTTGAGCCGCTGAAAGCACGTTGTTTGAATTTGCACCGCCAATTACCACCACTTCCTCAATCCCTTTTTGTTTTAATGAAGGAATTATGGATGCATGTTTACGCAACTTGGTTCCCGATACGCCAAAGCTCAGCTCGTCGTCCCGCTTGACCCATATATTGGAACGGCCAAACCATCGCAAACGATGTATGCGGCTCTGAAGACGAAAGGCTTCAGCCGTTTCCAGCCGGCAGGCGTCTGCTACTTTTCTATAAAGTTCTTTTTCCTGAATCATAGTAAGTAATCAAGGCAAAGAAATCCTTGATTGAACATAACGGAATTTTATAATGATTTGTATTCTGCCAGTAATTTCCTGAATTTGTTAACCGTCACTTCATACGCTTCTTTCCCGGTAAGGTCGACCCCGGACTCTTTCAGAATTTTCAGGGGCTCTTTGTGTGATCCTGCTTTCAGAAATGTCAGATAATCTTCAACAGCAACTTTATCGCCGGAAGTTACACGCTCAGATAAAGCTATTGCCGCGGACAGACTGGTAGCATATTTGTAAACATAAAAGGCATTATAAAAATGGGGAATGCGCGCCCACTCGTAGTTTAACTGCTCGTCAATA
>DBJWYX010000391.1:0-1576 GCA_052360825.1 Candidatus Wunengus sp. YC64 | reverse complement strand
GTGGCATCTCACTTTCGTTGGCATTGAAAACCTCGGTTTGCGGGCGCTGGTGGTTTTTCTGGCGATTGCTGCGCTATATTTTTCTTGGTTAAGCATAAAAAGTATTACTCCCGTTTTTAAACGGTTGTTACTCCTCGCACTCAGGTTTGCGGCTGCTGTACTCGTAGTCATACTTCTTCTTCAGCCGCAAATAGAGCAGAAAGAGGTCTTAAAATTGAAAAATAAGGTCGTATGCCTCATAGATAATTCAAAGAGCATGACTTTAAAAGGCGGTGATACGGGTATCTCCCGATCCCAGCTCGTTGCCGACTTCTTCAAAGATAATGCATCTTTTATCGAGGAATTGCAGAATAATTTTGATGTGGATTTCCTATCCTTCTCTGACGTTATCAAAGAAATATCTTATAATGACATAGAAAGTGGTCTTACCTTAGATGGCACAAACACTGATATTGCTCAAATACTCAAGCTCCTGAAAAAACGATATGAAGGCAAATCCGTTAAGGGATATTTGGTTTTTTCCGATGGCGCGGATACGGTCCAAATTCCTTCCAGTGTAAACAAACTCGAAATCATTTCAAATCTCGCAAAGGACCATTCTGCCCCCTTCTTTACATTCTCACCAGGCGGTAACATGGAAGTAAGGGATGTTGCAATCAGTAATATATCCTACGACAGCTTTACCTTCGTGAGGAGTCCGTGGAAGGCGGACGTCACGATAAAGGTTCTTGGGTATAAAGACCTCAAACTTCCCATTACCCTGAAACAAGGTAACGACATCATTTCCTCAAAGGTGTTAAATACCGGTGAAGAGAGCGAACTTCACATAGACCTGTCTTTCACACCTTACACAACAGGGACATACTTATATACCATATCCATTCCCGTCCAGCCACATGAGGCGATCACGGAAAACAATCAGGTCAGTTTTATGGTAAAAGTGGTGCGTGATAAAATCAGGATTATGCATGTTTGTGGACGTCCATCATGGGACGAACGTTTTCTGAGGCGGGTATTAAAAAGCGACCCGAACATTGACCTTATTTCCTTCTTTATCTTGCGAACACCCACTGACGTTTCAGAGGCAAGGAACGACGAACTCAGCCTTATTCCTTTTCCTGTGGATGAGCTATTCACGCAGGCGCTCAGCAGTTTTGATCTGGTTATCTTTCAAAACTTCGATTACCGGCCTTATGATTCTTCGTTCTTTCGGTTTTCGCATTATTTAAACAACCTTCAGAAATTTGTAACAGAACAGGGCGGCGGCTTCGTGATGATCGGCGGCGACATTTCGTTTTCGCAAGGCGGGTACGATGGTACGGCTATAGAAGACATTCTCCCTGTAAATCTCTATACGGAAAAAGACAGCATTGATACCACCCGATTAAAGGCGGTAATTACCAATGACGGCTTGAAACATCCTGTAACTACCCTTGACGACAATGCAGACAGGAACGTAGCTATATGGAAAGACCTTCCGGAACTGGACGGATGTAATGTAACCACCCAGTTGAAATCAGATGCCGTGCCATTAGTAATCTTTCCTACAAAGGGAAATCCGCCCCTTATTTCTGTT
>DBJWYX010000390.1:0-1582 GCA_052360825.1 Candidatus Wunengus sp. YC64 | reverse complement strand
AAATAAAGATAATTGCAGTTGACCCCGAAGGCTCAGTTTTTTATGATTATTTCAAAACCGGGAAGCTCATAAAACCACACGTGTACAAAGTAGAGGGAATTGGAGAAGACTATCTCGTAAAGGCTGTTGATTTTAACCTCATTGACGACATCATTCAGGTGCATGATAAAGAATCATTCTTGATGGCAAGGAGACTGGCGAAAGAAGAGGGAATCTTTGCGGGAGGTTCGAGCGGCAGCGCCGTATGGGCGGCCATGAAGATTGCCGGCGAAATAAAAGAAGGCAAAAATATTGTCGTCATCCTTCCGGATTCCGGCAGCAGATACCTTAGCAAGCTATATAATGACGAATGGATGAAGGCTAACGGTTTTTTAGATTAATATCAAAATTTGCATAAAACATATTTTTAATTAATCTCTGTGTGCTTTGTGGTCAAGTTATTCTTTTAAGTCCCCCTTAACAAAAGGGGATGCAGGGGTTGTGTTTTTCCGTAGTCATTTTACAACCCCCCCCTTGCCCCCTTTTCGTTCGACTGAGTGCTCACGACGAAGTCTAAGGGGGATTTATGCATCGCATATGCCATGTGAACCGCATAAATAAAATGAAACATCCATGACCTTCGGTCACATAGGAGGATGAAATCTCCCCTTCGGCTGTCATTCCGAGCGGAGCGAGGAATCTTCAAGATTTCTCCAGGAGTTTACCCTGAGTAAAAAAGATTCTTCACTTCGTTCAGAATGACGAATACGAAGGGGTCGAAATGACAATTACAGGTGAAAATCCTATACAATTAAATTATAAGACTTAAGAATGAGCGATAGCATGAAACAGAAATTTGAAACACGGGCTATTCATGCAGGCTGTGAGCCTGATTCCGGTACAGGCGCTATCATGACGCCGATATTTCAGACAAGCACGTATGTCCAGGAATCCCCCGGCAAACACAAAGGATATGACTACTCGAGAACGCACAATCCCACCAGAACAGCACTGGAGAAAAACATTGCCTCTCTTGAAGAAGGGAATTATGGGCTTGCCTTCTCATCCGGCATGTCCGCTATTAGCGCAATTACCCACATGCTCAGCGCAGGCGACCATATCATCTGCAGTGACGATGTCTACGGCGGGACGTTTCGGCTATTTGATAAAGTATTGAAGAAATTCAACCTTGAATTTGATTTTATAGATTTAACCAGTCTTCAATCGCTGGAAAGATATATAAAAAACACCACAAAGCTGGTATGGCTGGAAAGCCCTTCAAACCCGCTCCTGAAGCTTATTGATATTGAAGCAACTGCCAGGATTGCAAAAAGCCGCGGCATAGTAACTGTTGTTGATAATACCTTTGCTACCCCTTTCTTCCAGAAGCCTTTGAAACTTGGCGCAGACATCGTTATGCACAGCACCACCAAATATCTCAACGGCCACAGTGACGTGATTGGCGGCGCCCTGGTAATGAACGATCAGGAACTATATACCAAACTCCAGTTCCTTCAAAATGCAGCAGGCGGTGTACCGGGCCCTTTCGACTGCTTCCTGGTTCTTCGGGGGATTAAAACCCTTGCCATCAGAATGGAACGGC
>DBJWYX010000389.1:0-1727 GCA_052360825.1 Candidatus Wunengus sp. YC64 | reverse complement strand
AAACAAGGGGTGGATTTCCCTTTGCCGGAAAGATTACTAAAGGCACGGCATCTGATTTTAGCTGAGTAGTTACGTTACATCCGTCAAGTTCCGGAAGGTCTTTCCATATGGCAACATTTCTGTCTGCATTGTCGTCAAGAGTGGTTACAGGATGTTTCAGGCCGTCATTGGTGATTGCTGCCTTTAATCGGGTGGTATCGATGCTGTCTTTTTCCGTATAGAGATTTACAGGGAGAATATCTTCTATCGCCGTACCATCGTATCCACCTTGCGAAAACGAAATATCACCGCCAACCATCATAAAACCTCCACCCTGGTCTTCTACAAATTTCTGAAGGTTGTTTAAATAATGTGAAAACCGAAAGAACGACGTATCGTAGGGCCGGTAATCGAAGTTTTGAAAGATAACCAGATCAAAACTGCCAAGCGCTTGCGTGAATAACTCATCCACTGGGAAAGGAATAAGGCTGAGTTCGTCGTTCCTCGCCTCTGATACGTCAGTCGGCGTTCTCAGGATAAAGAAGGATATGAGGTCAATGTTAGGATCGCTTTTTAATACCCGCCGCAGAAAACGCTCGTCCCAGGACGGACGTCCGCATACATGCATAATTCTGATTTTATCACGCACCACTTTTACCAGAAAACTGACCTGATTGTTTTCCGTGATTGCCTCATGTGGTTGGACGGGAAGTGATATGGTATATAAGTACGTCCCTGTTGTGTAAGGTGTGAACGACAGGTCTATGTGAAGTTCGCTCTCTTCGCCGGTATTTAACACCTTTGAGGAAATGATGTCGTTACCCTGTTTCAAGGTAATGGGAAGTTTGAGGTCTTTATACCCTAAGACCTTTATCGTGACGTCCGCTTTCCATGGACTCCTCACGAAGGTAAAGCTATCGTAAGAAATATTACTGATAGCAATATCCCTGACTTCCATATTACCACCTGGTGAGAACGTAAAGAATGGGGCAGAAAGCTCCTTTGCAAGATTTGAAATGATTTCAAGCTTGTTTATACTTGAGGGAAGTTCGACCGTATCCGCGCCGTCAGAAAAAAGCAAATATCCCTTAACGGATTTGCCCACATAACGTTTTTTCAGGAGCTTGAGTATTCGGGCGATGTCGGTATTTGTGCCATCAAGGGCAAGCCCTTTCACAATGTCGTCAGATGAAATCTCTTTGATCGTGTCAGAAAAGGATAGAAAATCGACGTCAAAGTTATTTTGTAGTTCTTCAATAAAGGATGCATTGTCTTTAAAGAAATCGGCAACGAGCTGAAACCGGGAGATACCCGTATCGCCTCCTTTAAGAGTCATACTCTGTGAATTATCTATGAGGCAAACGACCTTGTTTTTTAACTTCAGAACCTCTTTCTGCTCTATTTGTGGTTGAAGAAGGAGAAGAACTATAAGCACAGTGGCAACGAATCTGAGTGTGATAAGAAGCAGTCGTTTGGCAGTGGGTGTAATACTTTTTATACTGAACCACGAAAAGTATAATGCAGCAATTGCCAGAAAAACCACCACCGCCCTCAAACCGAGGTTTTCAATGCCAACAAAAGTGAGATGCCACTGTGTAAGGTTTTCCATAATTTGTTCTTGTTAAGACAGGATTAACAGGATTTACAAGATAAGGTCTTATTTATTCTGTCTACTTTTTTAGTGTAAACATTAAGTAAAGACGTTATGCACTGCCCATTCCCCACTTTCGTGAGGACAAGGTTGTCAT
>DBJWYX010000388.1:0-1746 GCA_052360825.1 Candidatus Wunengus sp. YC64 | reverse complement strand
ATATTCAACACGTCCAATATCTTGGCCACGATAAAATCCACCTGATCTGCAATGGTCTTTGGATTGTGGTAGAATCCAGGCATTGCTGGCAAGATGCAAGTTCCTACAGAGGACAGTTTCTGCATGGCCTCCAGATGGATTGCGGAGAGTGGCGTTTCACGGGGTACCACCACGAGTTTCCGGCCTTCTTTGAGGGTTATACTCGCTGCGCGTTGAATTAGATTGTTTGAAATCCCATGAGCAATGGAACACAGGGTGTTCATACTGCACGGAACGATAACCATTGCCTTGATGGGATATCGGCTGCTGGCAATAGTAGCGCCAATGTCTGAGTTGTTATAAGAGATGATATTGTCCGTCGAGTAACCCAGAAATTCCCCAATATTTAGTTGGCTGCGGTTTAAATCGATCCCTAATTCATGCTTAATAACCAGGAAAGCAGCATCCGATATGGATAAGTGGATATTGTATTCTTTTCTGCAAAGGACTTGTAAGAGACGTTGGGCATAAACAACTCCACTGGCGCCCGTAATGCCAACGATAATGTTTTCCATCGAAACTCCTTAGACATGAAAGGGTTTTAAAACTGTGAGCACATCATATATGGCGTGCGTGTAAACAACGACGCCTAATCCCCGAAACATGAAGATAGCGGACAGAACAAGCCCGGATAACAATCTGAACGTAAAACTCGCATACGTAAAACTATCTTTTAAAGTTCCTGTATAGTGCATGGCGGTGAATATAAAAGCACCTATCAACACGCTTACAATTGCACTAATTGGCTTCCTTATTTTGAATAAATTTGCAAATATGAAATATAGCGCTGTTATTAAAAGAAGCCGAAATACAATTTCCTCATATACTCCTGCTCCAACTGAAAAAACAATTCCCGTCCATATATTCGTGAAAAAAGGTTTGGCAAGGGCGAGAGGAAACAACACCTTGTAAACGACATAGCCAAGTCCATAACCTATGAAAAGTGCATAAACCGCGCCTTCCACGAACATCAGAATAAATGTCAAGGAGCTAAATTGGTATTTTTTTTCTACATAAAATGCAGACACCAAAAGGAAAAGAATAACAAACAAATTGAAAATTAAAGAACCATTTCTGCCGAATAAAGCAAAAGGAACTTTAATAACTACATCAGCAGTATTTTTGATTCCTGGGCCTTGCATCGCAATTCCAACTTCATATAAGACCAACAGGGGAAGGATAAATAAAAAACTGTTGGCCAGGCTCTTTGAACGATGGTAATACGATTTCATTTACGTAAATTGTTTACCATTATCTAAAGCGTATTCCACTAATTTGCCCTGAAATAGCGTTAGTATAGCAGTCGAACTTTAGAGTGTCAATGAAGTTTCGGGAATCAGAGAAACACCGGTCAATGCAGAGGTTGCTTACAGAAGTAATAGGTGAATGATTCATCATGATTCAGTGAAACTCCGGGTTGAAATATTAGCCTTTAAACTAAAAAACATTTGACAAAAGGGGTCGATGTGCTAGAATTTTATCTGATTCTCCGCTTACGAAATATCAAACGACGGGTATTTTTCTAACATCGTCGCTTACATGAAGCAGGGTGGTGTATGATTCATATGGAACTCTCAAAGATCATGATCACTGAAACAAGTGATCATCAGATTATTGTCCTGAAGGAAAAAGACGGACAGCGGAGTTTTCCTATAGTAATTGGTCTCCATGAGGCATGGGCAATTGATCGGGCAGTCAAAGGTGTAA
>DBJWYX010000387.1:902-1790 GCA_052360825.1 Candidatus Wunengus sp. YC64 | reverse complement strand
ATCTGCTGGTTAGACCGGAATGTACCGCTCTGCTTGAGCATTTGATCTACAAGGGTAGTTTTGCCATGGTCAACATGGGCAATAATTGCCACATTACGGACGTCATCTCTTACTATTTGTGTCATGTTACTCCTTAAACTAAATATCTTTCTCTGTGATATTTTATGTTTTTCCCGTGGTAAAATAAACTAAATAAAAAAGCCGCAACGAGAAATCGTAGCGGCTGTATAATTACAATATATTCATATTAGTTAGACATCAAGCCTTGCAACTACGCTATGTATAATTATTGATATTTTACAAACAAATCCTTTATTGTCAATAAAAATGATATTTATAAAGATTTATTTGACTCCTTTACATCCGACATTATCATTTCAAACCATTTTCAGCATTCAAGAAGTACCTTTTATCTTGCCCAGAATGCCATTAAAGGTTAATATTAAAAACATGAAAACCGTTGCAGGAATCGATATCGGGTCGACTACTACTAAGACCGTCATAATGAGAGGACATACAATCCTCGGATCAAAAATATCTTCTACAGGCGCGAACTGCAAGAAGACAGTAAAACTATTGTTCGATGAGATGTTAGAAGACCTTGATCTGAAAGAGGACGAAATCCAGTACACAGTAACCACAGGGTATGGTCGCAGGATGGTACCCGCCAACGAAATTGTCACAGAAATAACCGCAAATGCCAGAGCCGCCAAATGGCTCATGAACGGAAAGACAAATGTCAGAACCATTATTAATATTGGCGGTCAGGATTGCAAGGTAATCGCCCTCGATAATACTGGTATTATGGTGGATTTTGCCATGAACGATAAATGCGCCGCCGGGACGGGACGTTTCCTGGAGGTCATGAGCCGCGTACTTGAGGTGGAA
>DBJWYX010000387.1:0-892 GCA_052360825.1 Candidatus Wunengus sp. YC64 | reverse complement strand
GATATACCACAGATAAATAGCCTATGCACAGTCTTCGGTGAATCTGAGGTTATATCACTATTGTCCCAGGGAAGACGCGTTGAGGACATTATTGCAGGAATTCACAAATCCATTGCCAAGCGTGTAGGATCTATGGTCAAAAAAATCGGTGTCAAAGAAGCCATTTTCTTTGATGGAGGGCCCGCCTTTAATCGTGGGTTGAAAAAGGCATTGGAACAGGAATTAGGGGTAGATTTACACATTCCGCCAGATCCACAGATTACCACAGCCCTGGGTGCAGCTATTATTGCCCATGAACATCTCACTAGAACCGTAAAGATACTAAGGGAATGAACAATAAAAGACCTAATGAAAAGTAAAACTATTCATTGCGTTTTTTCAAAATTCTTTCTTCGTATTTTAGTATAGTGTCTTCTTGTTCTATAGTTTCAATCGAACCCGGTCTTCTCTTGCGTACCTCTGAAATAGCCAAATTTCCGCTACAGCCCTTATTTACAAGATAACAGGCCAGCATAGTACCCGTTCTACCGATTCCGGCATCACAGTGAACGACAATTTTTTTCTTAGAAGTCGCAAGATTGTTTACAAAAGACACAAACTCCTCGATTTGTTCTTGTGTAGGAGATGCAAGGTCAGGTATGGGAATATGTTTATACTCAAATCCAAATTCTTCTATTAAGGTTTTATGAAGCGGTGTTTCCGTTAAAGATACAATTGCTTCGATCCCATTGTCCTTAAGAAACTCAAGGTCTGCCACCATAGGCATAGGTCTTGCCATACCAGCAATTTCGTCTTGTATAAGCCAACTAAAATTTCTAGGCATTCTTATCACTCGTAAAATGGTCAAGCATTTCTTTTAATAATTCCAAAGGTAAACCAACTGCATTTGAGT
>DBJWYX010000386.1:0-1852 GCA_052360825.1 Candidatus Wunengus sp. YC64 | reverse complement strand
CAGGACGATGCTTTTAGAAAGGTTCTTACAGAGGTTGACAACGGTGTAATTGCTTTGGCGCTAAAAACTGCAAATGAAGAAACTGCGAAGAAGTTCTTTAGTAATCTGTCGAAGCGTGTGGGTGATGCTGTTCGAGAAGAGCAGGAGTTGTTAGGTCCGAGGCTTTTATCCGAGGTGGAAGCGGCACAGCAACAGATTGTTGAAGCTATAAAACGACTTGAAGCAAAAGGGGAGTCTGTTGTGAAAAAGAAGGGTGCAAAAGGGAGCGTCGAAAAATTTGTATGAAAAACAAGAAAGTGTATGCGTCACCAGATGTAAAAGGCATTTATGTATTACAATCGTTGAGATATCAAAGTAAGTCTCATCATCCGGATAAGACAACCGAATGGGAAGCAAAAGAAAAAAATGACGAAAAAGAGAGATTGGGTGTCCTTGAAATAGCGAAGGATGAAGCATACAAAAAGGGGAGGTTAGACGCTGAACAGGACTTCAAACTGGAAATGGAAAAAACAAAAAGTGAATGTGCATCGTTAACGACCTTATTTCAGAATGCGGTTAATCAGCTAATAGATAAGCGGGAAAAAATATGGCAAGAGAGTGAACTTGAGATCGTAAAACTTATTTTGACTATCTCAAGCAAGATGGTCGGGGAAGAAATTAGTAACCATGGTAAAGACGTTATAAAATATGTGGTTAAAGAGGCTCTTTCCCATGTAAGTGGGAAGAAGATTGTTGCCGTGCGCATTTCACCCGATGATGCAAAGAAAATAAATTTATTGGAAGAGATAAAGTGGGTAGATCAGAATATAAAGATACTGGAAGATGGTGCGATTACTTCGGGTGGATGTGTAATAGAGACAGATTTTGGGAGTGTAGATTGTCAGATAGAGACCCGTTGGGAAGAAATCAGAAAAGCCCTGGTGGGAAATAAAAATGAGTCAGCAGTGCATTGATTTCAAACAATATCAGGAAAGGGTATCTGCCGTAGTTCCGATCAGATTTACAGGCAAAGTGGCTCATGTTGCCGGCCTTGTGATTGAATCAAACGGACCATCCGTTCCGGTGGGAGATTTGTGTTATATTCAATTAAACAATGGACATGCGCCAGTTCCCGCAGAGGTGGTAGGGTTTAAGGGGAAAAAGATACTCCTGATGCCTATCGGTGAGTTGGATAGAATCAGCCCGGGAAGCAAAGTCATCGCATCAGGAGGTCCTTTAACGATAGGAGTCGGTAGGGATATCCTGGGCAGGATTATTGGGGGTTTGGGTGAACCAATAGATGGAAAGGGTTCGATGAAGTCAGAAGAATATCGCTCGATATATAACTCGCCTCCTGACCCGTTAAAGAGGAGCAGGATCAAAGAGCCTATAAGAACAGGCATACGAGTATTGGATGGATTGTTTACCTGTGGTAAGGGTCAGAGATTAGGTATCTTTGCAGGCAGCGGCGTGGGAAAAAGTACCTTAATGGGAATGATTGCCAGAAATTCCGGGGCTGACGTGAATGTAATAGCCCTCATTGGTGAGCGAGGAAGGGAAGTACGTGAATTTATTGAGAAAAGCCTTGGTAACGAAGCGTTAAAAAAATCTATTGTAGTTTCTGTCACCTCCGACAAACCAGCCTTGCTGAGAGTAAAAGGAGCATATATAGCTTCTACGATTGCAGAATATTTTAGAGATCAAGGAATGCAGGTCTTATTGATGATGGATTCTGTTACCCGATTTGCCAATGCACAGAGAGAAATTGGTCTGGCGATAGGAGAACCTCCCACATCAAAGGGTTATACGCCGTCCGTATTTGCCTTATTGCCAAAACTTTTGGAAAGGTCTGGTACCAGTTCAAAAGGGAGTA
>DBJWYX010000385.1:0-1966 GCA_052360825.1 Candidatus Wunengus sp. YC64 | reverse complement strand
GATATAAAAGTAAGAAATCGTTGTCAACTTGTAAAACGGTTTGTTTCTATAAAATTCTTGACCTGAGAAACTATTTAACTTAAAATTTTGTTTATCATTTCAAAGCAAATAACTTTAGGATAATTTAAGGAGATTATAGGATGGGTAAGGTAAGATGCCCTGGAAGCATACGAAATACAACTCCCACACCGATTGAGCGTAAATGCCATAATTGCGGCGCCACTATAGAGATGTGGAGTGATGAGGAGAAGGCCGATTGCCATAAATGCGGCACTGAAATTTTTAAGGATAAAGTTCCTACCTGTATAGAATGGTGTAAATCAGCAGAAGAATGCATGGGACATATCTTCGACGTTAAAAAGATACAAGAAGAAGCCAAAAAAAGAGCAGCGGCTGACGGTAACCCTAAATTCTTCGATCAGGTTACCGAAATGATAAAAAAGAAGAAAGAAGGGGTTTAATCAATATCGTATTTTGTTCTGATGCAAAATACATAAAAATTGTTTTGTGGAAGAGAAAATACTTAATTACAAACCCACCGATTCCAAATCTTCAACATTTTGTTCAAACATCAAATCTTCAATACATAACATCTTAATTATCCGACCCGGCGCCCTTGGTGATCTGGTTGTTACGCTGCCCACCTTTGAAGCCATTCGTAAGTATTTCAAAAATGCCCGGGTTGATATTATGGGCTATTCATCCTTCCTGGAAATTGTAAAAGGTCGCTTTTACGCTGATACGATTAGTCGATTTGATCAGGCGGATATCGCTTCTCTCTTCACGAAAAATTCCAACGTACCTGCGTCATTAATAAACAAATTGAGCAATATGGATTTGATTATTGCCTTTGTTTCAGACAAGGACCAAGTTATGGTTAACAACCTCAGGGCGGCAGGCGTCAAGCATGTTATTCACTATGAACCGTTTCCTTCCGAAGGTGAGGATATTCATATAATTGACCATTTCTTAAGATGTCTGGGTTTGTTGGGGGTGACTCATTCTAATAAGATTCCTAAAATATTCTTAAATGATGAAGATGAATTATTTGGCGAAAAATTTTTGAATGAAAGCATTGTTAAACCTGATAAATTGTTAGTTGTTATGCATCCAGGGAGTGGCAGTCGACAAAAATGCTGGCCTACAGATCGTTATGTTGAATTGATATTGTGGCTCAAGAAGGAGATGGATGCACGAATTCTCCTTATCTCAGGTCAAGCGGATACCGGGATAGTTGAAGCGTTAAGAGATAAAGTAAGAGACAATTTTATTCTCGCTGATCAGCTTCCTTTGCCTATTTTAGCCGCTATCATAAAACGAAGTAATCTCTTTGTAGGGAATGATTCGGGGATTGCTCATGTGGCTGCTGCCGTAGGTACTCCTACAATAACCATATTTGGGCCTACTGACCCCGGCAAGTGGGGTCCCCGTGGAGAGCGGGTAAAAATCCTTTATAAGAAATCTCCATGTAGTCCGTGTTCCTTTGATACGAGAAGGAATTGTTTTTCACAAATTTGTTTAGAAGGTGTAACTGTTGAAGATGTTATTAGCGAAATAAGATATATGAAGCAATATAGTCTTTGACCCTATCTGAAACTTTGTCCTTTTTCATTGACTGAGTTGTAATAGTTTTATATACTCTCACCTCGTTATTTAAAATTTTATAAGAATGATATTGAGATGCACTTTCTCATTACTACTAAATAATAAGGAAAAAACAAATATCCATGTCAAAAAAATCTAAACAATGCCAGTTGCAGCATAAGTACCTGTGTAAACCACGGATTTCCCCACAGATCATAAAAAAGGGTATGAAGGTTACAGACCTTGTGAATGAATATAGTCGAGCAGGGGCATTTAATGCGGGACGACTGGCAGAGGCGTGCAAGTTGTATTGCCACATGCTCGACGATAATGCGACTGTCGGCTTAACCCTTTCAGGCGCCATGACTCCCACGGGCATGGG
>DBJWYX010000384.1:0-1967 GCA_052360825.1 Candidatus Wunengus sp. YC64 | reverse complement strand
TAAGATTGGTAGCGGGGGTGGGATTTGAACCCACGGCCTCCGGGTTATGAGCCCGACGAGCTACCAGACTGCTCTACCCCGCGTTATTATGTGAATACATACCTGTTTGCATTTGGTTGCATACAAATATTACTAAATCAGTATAACAGTCCTTCATTAACAGTCAAGGACAAAAAAACTTTCCTTTTTCCCCAATGGTTCTGGTACAATAAAACAATTGTATGGGAATATTCATTTTATTTATGCTGGTTATACGATGGGTGGCATAGAGAATACTCCTCCCCCTGTTCCCCTCAGTGAGGGGGATAAAGTAGGGGAGGGGGCTGGGGAGTTGTAAAATAGCCCAGAAAAAACACAACCCCCTGAATCCCCCTTTGCTAAGGGGGACTTAAACGGGATGTCTGGAACCATTAAGGTGGAAATTTAAATGAAAATATTGATTGTAGGAAGCGGGGGGAGGGAACATGCACTTGCATGGAAGATTGCGCAATCGCCCATGGTAAAGAAAATATTCTGCGCGCCGGGAAATCCGGGAATTGCAGAAGTTGCTGAATGTGTGGATATCAAGGCGGAAAATATAGACGGTCTTTATAATTTTGCACTGAAACAAAAAATCGACTTAACGGTTGTCGGTCCTGAAGATGCGCTGGCGGCCGGTATTGTCGATAGGTTCAGGGATGGGCATCTACATATCTTTGGTCCTAACAAACGTGCATCGATTATCGAAGGAAGCAAGGTGTTTGCAAAGATGCTTATGAGAAAACACGGCATTCCCACGGCTGACTTTAAAACCTTTGATGATTTGAAACAGGCGAAGAAACATATTTCTACGTGTGATTTCCCGCTGGTTATAAAGGCCGATGGATTGGCCAAGGGTAAAGGTGTGTTTGTGTGTAAATCACCGGAAGAGGCTGATAAACACATAGATGATATTATGAAAGAAAAAGTTTTTGGATATGCGGGAAATAAGATAGTCATTGAAGAGTTTCTTTCAGGAGAAGAAGTCTCAATTCTTGCGATTACGGACGGGAAGACGATCGTTCCTCTCGCATCTGCACAAGACCACAAAGCAGTTTACGATGGTGACAAGGGTCCCAATACGGGTGGTATGGGGGCATACTCCCCAGTGCCGTTAATTACAGATGATATGCAATTTTCGATAGAGGAAAATATCCTCGTACCCATTGTCCATGCCATGAAAAAGGAAAATCGACCTTATAGAGGGGTCATTTATGCTGGATTGATGATTACCAGCACCGGCCCGAAGGTGCTTGAATTTAATGCCAGATTTGGCGATCCGGAAACACAGGTCATTCTCATGAGGATGAAGAGTGATTTGGTTCCCCTCCTTTTGGCAGCAGCAAAAAATAATTTAGAGGAAGTGGAAGTTGAGTGGCATGATTGTGCCTCTATTTGTGTTGTCATGGCAGCTAATGGTTATCCCGATAACTATGAAAAGGGATTGCCAATTTCTGGACTTGAAGCGCTAAAGGGCTTGGATAATGTCCAGGTTTTTCATGCGGGGACTTCTCTTAAAAATGGGAAGGTTGTAACCAACGGTGGACGTGTTTTGGGCATCACGACCGTGGGGAAAGATTTACGGGAGGCTCAAAAGAATGTCTATGAGGCAATTCAAAAGTTATCATTTAATGGCGCTCACTATAGAAGAGATATTGGAGCAAAGGCCATGTACAGGAAAAATTCTTAAGATAGTCCCCCTTAAAAAAGGGGGAAACAGGGGGTTGTGTTTTTCATATGGAATGAGAATTACAACCCCCTAACCCCCTTTTTTAAGGGGGATTTTATGCAACCTGTAATACGCATAAATAAAATGAATCCTATACGATTAAATTACGGAAACCATTCATAAGGCATTGATAAGCTTAACTATAAAAAATAATAACGACATCGCATGTATAATTATAAAAAATATGTTCATAATCTCATCAGTTTTTTGTATATAATAA
>DBJWYX010000383.1:0-1981 GCA_052360825.1 Candidatus Wunengus sp. YC64 | reverse complement strand
TTTGCATATGGTTTCTGGTTGCAGTTCTTGTTATGGTTTATTTTACTTCAACAGGCTCACCCCAGGCAGGTCTTCTGGAGGTTGGGGTATCTGCTTTGATCTTCGTCATTTTGTTCCATCTTGTTATGAAATTTTTCCCGTTCGTTTCTAAGATTATTACCTCGGTGCTCGTGATAGGGTTTGGAATTGCGTTAATCTACGTGAATTATCATTTTTTGAGGGTTGTAAAAAAAGACGCCCACCTGGAAGAATTGTTAGTGGGAGATCTGCTGGTTAAAAAGATCATGAAAACTATTAAAAAAGAACCGATTGCCGTAGCAGTCAAAGAAAAAATTCCAAAAGCAGTTCCAAAACCTGAATATGAAAAACCTCCACCTGCAATGATTCTGGAACAATTAAAAATGTCAATAGCTGATCCCACCCGGTCGGAGATAGCGTTCTCGTATATTACAGCGCTCTCTCCGGCTATAAAAGCAGGAACAACGCTTATGGCCGAGAAATACAAAACAGAGACGATTGTGAGTACTATGCGCACGGAAGTTTCCGGTTTGGAATTTGCAACAAAAGGATGTGAACTTCTGCCCCTGGAATCTACGGACAGCAGGGAACTCACCTTACTGCCACCGCTTAATTTTATTCATGAAGTGCCTGTTATGACATTCGAAAAACCGAGGCTCCAATCGCCTATATCTGAAATGAACACATTTATTCAATTTATAAAATTACATGGACCTATAAAAGATAACCGTATTCCTATTAATTGAAACAAGACATGGGAAAGGAGCGATGCATGAAAATATATATTATGATAGTACTTATGCTGCTGGCATTAGTAAATATGGGTTACAGCCAGGATCAGGTTAAGAATGATTCACTGGATGCCGCGATCAATGAATTTCGACAGGCAGTAGAAAAAAATCCCACCTATGCCGAGGCCCATTATAACCTTGGGGTTGTGTATAGTGAAAAAGGAATGAAGGAAGATGCCATCAGTGAATACAAAAAAACTTTAGAGATTGAACCTGATTTTGTAAAGGCATATAACAATCTTGGTGTTATTTATTACGAAATGGATCAGATGGATGAAGCCGCTGAAGCCATGAAAAAGGCCATTACTGCATCACCACAGTACGTTGAGGCACACTATAATTTGGGAATCATTTATTATGGGAAAAAACAATATAATGAGGCTGTCGTGGCTTTTAAGAAGGCCGTAGAACTTAACGTGAAATTTGAAAAGGGATATTACAATTTAGGTGTCACATATGCCTCGATGGATGCCATGGATGAGTCTATTGCTGCCTTTAAGAAGACCCTGGAGATTAATCCCAGATATTCCGATGCATACTATAATCTGGGCGTTGCTTACGCAAAAAAGGATCAACTTGACGAGGCGGTTAAATTCTTACAAAAAGCCCTGGAATACAATCCTGACGATTACAAATCTCATTTTGCTTTAGGCGTAATCTACCAGACCAAACGGAAGACAAAAGAATCCGGTATCGAAGAAAAATCCCCGAAATAAATGGGTAATTTAATTGCTTTGTATAAGGATTAAAGATATGCAAAAACAGGCTAAAATCTTCCTGCGTATCACGATGTTCTTGTTCGTTATTCTCTTTCTTTTTTCCCAGGAACTTTATGCCAGGGCTTTACATTTTATTGCCTATGGAGACACCCGCAGGGACATTAAGACAAGAGAAAAACCCCAGGTAAAACACAATGCGATAGCTGCTGTCATACGGGAGAAGAACCCTGATTTTATCTTATTCTCAGGAGATATGGTTTATTGTGACGAATTTGAAAGATTTTTAGAAGTAATTACCAATAACTATGCGGGAAGTAAAATGGTAACAGTCCACCCCCACATAAGCCTCCCCCCTCCCCCTTTCTCCCCCTCAGTGAGGGGGACAGGGGGAGGAATACAAGGGAACAATGAGTATTCCCCGCCCCTGGTGGGAGGGGTTAGGGGAGGGGGTGA
>DBJWYX010000382.1:0-1983 GCA_052360825.1 Candidatus Wunengus sp. YC64 | reverse complement strand
AATCAGCTTTATAAGCACACAAAACTCCAGGACAGCTTCAGTATCATCACGATTGCCCTGGTCAACAATCGGCCAGAGACACTGAATCTGAAGCAAATGCTGGTCTACTATATCGAGCACCGAAAGGTCATTATCCTGCGCAGAACTAAGTATTTGCTGGAAAAGGCACAAGCAAGGGCGCACATCCTGGAAGGGTTGAGGATCGCACTCCAGCATATCGATAAAATTATCAAATTAATCAGGAATTCTGACTCGGTCGAGACTGCGCGACAGGGACTCATCAGCCAATTTTCTCTTTCAGAAATTCAGGCCAATGCAATCCTGGATATGAAACTCCAGAGGTTGACCGGACTCGAACAGGGAAAGATCGAGGAAGAATATAAAAAAATATGCGCTGAAATTAAAGAATATCAAGCAATTCTGGCAAGTGACAAGTTGGTGCTGAATATCATCAAAAAAGATATCGTGGAAATTAAAGAACGCTTCGGTGACAAACGCCGCACGGAGATTGTCGCGGCTGCAACTGAATTCAATATAGAAGACCTCATTGCAGAGGAAAATGTGGCCGTCATTATAACCCACGAAGGATATATTAAACGACTGCCTCTGACTGCTTACCGGAAACAACATCGCGGCGGCAAGGGCGTTACCGGCGCTGACATGAAAGAAGGGGATTTCATAGAACATCTCTTTGTAGCGTCTACCCATGATTATATCCTGTTCTTTACCGACCAGGGGCGGGTTTACTGGCTAAAGGTTTATGATATTCCGCAAATGGGCCGAACGTCCAAAGGACGAGCGCTGATTAACCTGTTGGAATTCAAGGAAGGCGAAAACGTATCCTCCCTTATTCCCGCGCGGGATTTTGACGAACGGCAACTGGTTATGGCTACCAGTCATGGAATCATCAAAAAGACCGTATTAAGCGCCTATGGTAACCCCAAAAAGGGCGGTATTATTGCCATTAACCTGGATGATGGGGATAAACTGATTGGCGTCAAACTAACAAATGGCAAACAGGACATCATCCTCGGCACTGAGCAGGGAAAGGCCATGCGTTTCTCTGAAGAAAACGTCAGAACTATGGGGAGAGTCACACACGGAGTGAAAGGCATCAAACTCAAGGAAAATGACAAAGTCAGGGATATGGTAATTGTGGACGAAAATTCCTCCCTGCTGACGGTTTGTGAGAATGGTTTTGGGAAACGTACAGATTTCTCAGAATATCCCG
Source organism: Candidatus Wunengus sp. YC64 (assembly GCA_052360825.1). GTDB lineage: Bacteria > Planctomycetota > Brocadiia > Brocadiales > Brocadiaceae > Wunengus. The sequence continues at coordinate 752 of DBJWYX010000382.1, read as the reverse complement.
CTCATCATAGAGGAGGACAGGGCGTCATTAACATTAAAACCACCGAAAGAAATGGGAAAGTCGTAGCGTTGATTGATGTCAGAGATACAGACGAGCTGATAATGATTACCGCAAAAGGTATGGTTATTCGTACACCTATAAATACCATTCGCGCCATCGGAAGAAACACACAAGGGGTCAAACTCTTTGCCGTAGAAGAGGGAGATAAGCTTGTCTCCGTTGCACGCGTTGCTCCTGAAGAAACAAAGACCGAAACGGATAGCGGAGAAGTTTCCGGTATAGAAACGCAAGAGGAAGCGGCTGAAGAAAGCACCACAGAGGAAGCCGAAGAGTAGGAACTTCCGCTGACGTCTATGAGCCGAAAACTCTAAAAAGTGCGTGAAAATATGTCACCCTCCCTTATTCCCTCCCATCAAGGGAGGGAAAGTCCCCTCGCCCCTTGTGGGAGAGGGCATGGGTGAGGGGTATTTTCATGTCAACACCTAGCGCAGCACAGCCGCAACCAAAGCAGTGAAGACAAGGCAAGTGGCAGGTGGCGGGTGACGTTTTACTCGTCACTCGTCATTCGATACACGTCCCTGTTTCTAAAAACTTACACAAACTTGTCCTCATAAAAATGGGGAAAAGAAGTTTTTACGAGGTAATACCATAACATCAACCTGATAAATAGTAATCTTTAAAGCTTGCCCCGAGTAAAATATGAGTCAAAAATATTCTATATCAGCCTGTATCATTACCCTGAATGAAGAGTC
>DBJWYX010000381.1:0-1989 GCA_052360825.1 Candidatus Wunengus sp. YC64 | reverse complement strand
TTAATTCAAGGCGATACGAACATTTTCATTTGTAACGAATGTGTAGAGGCATGCCATGCGCTTCTTAAAAAAGATCAAAAACAAGTTCTGAACAAACCCCTGGGAAAAATACCGCTCCCTTCACAGATCAAGGAACGATTGGATGAATATATCATAGGCCAGGATAAGGCAAAAAAAACGCTTGCCGTTGCAGTTTACAACCACTATAAGCGTTTGATTGCCAGTTCCAGTAAGGATGGAGTTGAAATAGAAAAAAGTAATATATTGCTTGTAGGACCTACCGGTTCCGGGAAAACCCTCCTGGCGCGTACCCTCGCTAAAATAATTGATGTTCCTTTTGCAATTGCAGATGCAACGACACTCACTGAGGCCGGGTATGTGGGCGAAGACGTGGAAAATGTATTATTGGCATTGTTAAGAAATGCGGATTTCAATCTTCAGCGTGCCCAGCAGGGAATTATCTACATTGACGAGATTGATAAAATTGCCAGAAAGAGTCCGAATCCATCCATCACAAGGGATGTCTCCGGTGAAGGGGTACAGCAGGCATTGCTGAAAATGTTGGAAGGTACCGTGGCAAATGTGCCTCCTCAGGGTGGAAGAAAACATCCGGAGCAACAATATATTCAAATGGATACGAAGGATGTCCTCTTTATTTGCGGCGGCACGTTTACAGGAATAGAGGATATTATCAGGAGGAGAATCGGGAAAGTAAATATAGGGTTCGATGCAAAAAAAGTTGATAAAGGAGAAAAATCCTTTGCTGACGTTCTGAGTAAAGTGGAAGTCGAGGACATTATTGACTATGGAATGATTGTAGAGTTTATAGGTCGACTGCCCATCACTGCCCCCTTGATGCCGCTAACGCAGGATGACCTGATCAAGGTCATGACGGAACCAAAGAATGCCCTGGTCAAGCAATACCAGAAATTCTTTGAAATGGAAGAAGCCAAGTTAGAATTTTCTCATGAAGCATTGGGAGAAATCAGCAAAAAGGCATTTGAAAAGAAGACCGGCGCAAGGGCATTACGGTCGATATTTGAGAATTTTATGCTCGATGCCATGTATCATTTGCCTTCCAACAAAGGAGAATCCTCTTTTCTGGTTACACCGGCAGTCGTGCGTGGTGAAGTGCCATTGTTGGCGCAAAAATACAGAAAGACTGCGTAGTAGTCATTGAGCCACGAACGAACACGGATTTACGCAAATCATAACAAACAGATTGCCTGCCCGTATTTTATTTTCCTAATAGCATTAGTCTTTTTAGTTCGGTCGCAGCATCTTCTTTTTTGTTCAGCTTATCATATAACAATGCAAGATTCCTGTGGATGATGGGATTAAAGGGATTGATGTGGTTGGCTTGTGACAGTATCTCTATGGCGGCATCATACTCACCTTTCCGTTGATAGAGTTCACCGAGTGAAATATAGGTGGTAGTGTATTCCGGATAATATTCAAGGGCAACCTTCAGAATTTCTTCGGCCTTGGTATATTGTGTGTCCATGATGTAAGCAGTTGCCAATTTGTTCTGAATTTGAGGCGAAATGTTGCCTGCCTTTTTAAATGCCTTTTCATATTCAACGATTGCCGCGCCATGCAACCCTTCGTGGCGCAAGAGGTCGCCCAGGATGGCATATTTTCTGGCATCCTTTACCTCTATTTCAGCAACACTTTCTACATCATCTACTATTTTCGAGGATTCTTTAAGCTTTGTGGGAAGTATCTGGATGCCGTGAATCCTCCGAAATTTTTTCTGTTTCAGTTCTTGCAGCCAACTTTTTTCAAATTCATCAAAAGAAGCCCCTGTTACTGATGATACCGCATCTTCCGTTGGTTTTCCGCTCTTGATGCCATCCAGAATAGATACAAGCAAGGGATAACCACCTAGGTTGAATATATAATCGATTACGGTAAAAACTTCGGCAAAGGCAAGGGCTGTATCTTCTCTCTTTTTTAACTTTGCCAGCGATGGGTGCATTTGTTCAAACG
>DBJWYX010000380.1:0-1990 GCA_052360825.1 Candidatus Wunengus sp. YC64 | reverse complement strand
CGGAGGAAAAAGATTTGACAAGATAACAGGATAGACATGATATAAATCCGGTTAATCAAAACTATTTATCACAACCCGAAGGTGGTTATATGGAATACAAAAACGTGACTGAGACAATTATCGGCTGTGCTTATCGTGTTTATAATAAAATGGGGTTTGGCTTTCTCGAAAGTGTATATGAAAAATGCTTACTTATAGAACTACATAAAGCAGGCATGGATGTAGAGCCACAAAAACCTATCACAGTTTACTATGATGATGAAATCGTAGGAGAGTTTGTAGCTGATATTATCGTTAATGATACAATTATTTTAGAACTAAAATCAGTTAGACGAGTTGTTAAAGCACATGAAGTACAACTGGTTAATTACCTTGTTGCTACGGGAAAACCTATAGGACTTATTCTTAATTTTGGTGAAAGCAAAGTTGAGGTTAAACGAAAGGTCAAGGATTTAAAGTAAAAGATCTACAGGATAAAACAATTATCATGTTAATCCTGTTCATCCTGTCTAAGGTAGCTGAACTATTACGAAAAATCTCTGAGCTATGGCAACTGATTCCAATATAAGCGTCCTCATTATAGATGACGAAGTAGATATGTGCGATATGCTGTCGCACGTTCTCAATCAGGCAGGATTTGCAACCTACATAGCGCATGATGGGAATACAGGGCTTGAGGTTTTTAATAAGGAATCTCCCAGCGTAGTCATTCTCGATCTTCGTATGCCGGGCATAAACGGAATGGATGTCCTTAAGCAAATAAAGCATACCAGCAGTGAAACTCCTGTTATTATTATTACAGCCTATGGGGAAATACAATCAGCAGTCGAGGCCATTAAACACGGCGCTTATAACTATTTTAACAAGCCTTTTGATAATGAAGAGGTTGTGGTTACGGTAGAAAAAGCCATCGAAGAAAGAGCAATGCGCCAGGAAATCCGCATGCTCAAAACACAACTGAGTTTTGTCATGCCCCTGTATGAACAGATGGGCAATAGCGCCGAAATTGTAAAGGTAAACGAATCGGTGAAATGTGTTGCCCCAACCAATTTCACGGTTGTCATCTATGGGGAAACAGGCTCAGGCAAGGAATTGATAGCACAAAGCATCCATAACCGAAGTCCCAGGTGTGACAAACCATTTGTGGTGGTAGATTGTGGTTCGATTCCTGAGACTTTAATTGAAAGCGAACTCTTTGGATTTGAAAAAGGCGCCTTTACAGGCGCAGACCAGAAAAAGGTTGGACAATTTGAAATAGCCTCCGGGGGCACGCTGTTTCTGGACGAAATTGGGAATCTACCCAAGTCTATGCAGGGCAAATTGCTGCGAGTGCTTCAGGAACGGCGAATTAGACGTTTAGGAAGCAATAAAGAGATTGATGTTGATGTGCGAGTCGTTGTGGCGGGAAATGAACGACTGGAGTATCTCATAGAATCGGGGCATTTTAGAATGGACCTCTACCAACGCTTGAATGAATTTTGTATTGAAATACCGCCGCTGCGGCGGCGGAAGGACGATATCGTATTTCTCTGCAAGAGATTCCTGGATATTACCAACAAAGAACTCAATAAGAATGTTCGTGGGATTACAAAAGAGACATTGGAAATGTTGCTGACATACAACTGGCCAGGGAATGTGAGAGAACTAAAAAATGTCATCCGACGAGCGGTCTTATTAGCAGTTGATATTGTAGAACCAAAACATCTTCTGATAAAGACACAGGAACAAAAGCAGGAGACAAGTGCTGCAATTGAGCAAATAACAATTGCGGTAAATCAGAAGGATGGCCATACCATTCCACAGGATTTGGACATGAACAACGGTAATAACCTTTCTCTCCGCGACATGGTAGCTAAATGCGTTGAGAATGCCGAGAAAAAGCTGATTACAGAGGTGCTCAAACGGACTGGCGGTAACAAGAGCCAGGCAGCCAAAATACTCAAGATCGATTATAAGACCATGCATTATAAGGTCAAGAATTATGGGATTA
>DBJWYX010000379.1:0-1996 GCA_052360825.1 Candidatus Wunengus sp. YC64 | reverse complement strand
CAAGGGATTATCTGCCTTTTTCCGGAGAACTCAGCTATCGCCCGGTTGTCACCCTAACGTATTTTTTCGATTATGCCATCTGGCGGCTGAATCCACTTGGTTATCATCTCAGCAATGTCATATTACACACCGTCAATGTATTCTTATTCTACCTGTTCATGAAAATCATCTCCCGAAACTCGTCACTCTCTATACTTGCCACTCTACTGTTCTTGTCCCATCCCCTTTTTACAGAGACCGTCAATGCCGTCTGTTATCGGGAAGATATCCTTGCCTCCATTTTCTTCCTGCTGGCATTCATTTATTTTGGAAAAATACTTGTTCCTTTCCGGAAAGAAGGAATTCTTACACAACAAACAAATATGAGATTCGTTCTCTTTTACGTCATCTCCTGTGGCTCTTACTTGCTTGCCCTCTTTTCCAAGGAGATGGCTATTACGCTCCCTATCCTCCTCATCTTGTTTGACCTTTTATACCCCCGTCAAAGCGAATCCAAGTCATCGTCCAGCATCCTCACTCTGGCAAATGTAATGAGGTGGATACTCTTTTACTCAGGATATATTTTGATCACGGGCTTTTATCTTTTCATCAGATTCGTTGCATTTAAAAACACCTTTAAAACAATAGATGTCTACCCAACGAATATTTTCACCATGACAAAGGTTGTCGCATCATATCTGAAACTCCTGTTTATTCCTGTAAACCTCAATGCAGACTACTACGTACCTGACATTCGGGGCATGAGTCTTTCCTTTATTCTGTCCTCTTTATTCATTATCTCTGCTTGTATTATCATAATGCGGCTTTATAAGAAGAATAAACTCATGACCTTCTTTGGTTCATGGTTCTTCGTCACACTGTTACCTGTACTTGGCATTGTACCCATTGGGAATATCATGGCTGAAAGATATTTGTATCTCCCAATAGCAGGATTTTGCGGAATTGCAGGCTGTACCGTAGCAAACTCTGTATTCAGGAAAAAAGGTGTAATTATTATTGGAATAATTCTTTTGAGTATGCAAATTGGCGTAATATGGAGAAATGGCGTGTGGCAAAACGATACCACCTTGTGGTTTTCTACGTACCAAAGAGAGCCCAACAGCGCACGCGCATGCAGCAATTTAGGGGACGCCTACTTTAAAAATAATCAGTATGAAGCTGCCATTTATATGTATAAGAAGTCGCTCTCCCTTCCCTACAGCTATCCCTTTATCCATTTTAATTTAGGCGCTACTTACGAAAAAGTCGGATTGGTTGACAAGGCTATCGAGGAATATAAGGCTTCTATTTCAAGAAACAATGACAATACCCTCGCCTTCAATAATCTAGGAACTGTCTACGATAAACAGGGATTATACGATTTGGCCATTGAGGCATACACTAACGCATTAACCAATAACCCTTATTTCCCGCTCACCCATAATAATCTTGGAAATACTTACGAACACATTGGGAATCCGGAGAAGGCGATGGCTGAATACACGGCGGCATTAAAAATCGACACCAACTATGCGGATGCGCACAACAATTTAGGGGCTATGTATCTAAAAAAGGGGATTCTGGATAAGGCTATCGATGAACTGAAAAAAGCCGCCCGATTAAAACCTGATCACCAAGATGCGCACTACAACCTTGGAATTGCTTATGTGATGAAAGGCCTTTATGCAGAGGCAATGGACGAAATGAATCTTGCTATAAAATACCATGCAAACGATTATTCCGCGCACAGAGACCTGGGTATCCTTTATTTTAAGCACAAAAGGGACACGAAACAGGCTCTTTATCATTTGAACGAATCACTCCGGTTAGCGCCCAATCCTGCTGAAGCAAAAAAGGTGACAGACATGATAAATGCAATAAATGCAGGACAGGGATTTTAGGAATAGTTTCGAGTTTCAAGTTTATAGTTTAGAGTTGTATCGGAAAATTTGATTTTTAATGTCCTCTTTGCGTTCTTTGCGTCTTTGCGGTGATATGTTTATGCTTATAAAATCAC
>DBJWYX010000378.1:0-1996 GCA_052360825.1 Candidatus Wunengus sp. YC64 | reverse complement strand
GCGTCTGCGACGACACTTAGTCCTGGTTTGTCTATGAATGCCTGTGCCCTTTTGAGAAATCGGTCGCCAAATTTCTTTTTTATTGTAACAGCTTTTTCCCGTGCGATAATAGCCGTTCCTTCTATGGCAATACCCTTTGTGAGTAAAAGGTCATCGCCTGGTTTTGCATGTGCGTTTACCACGAGCTTGTCCTTTTCTACCTCACCCAGCATGTGACCAATGACGATGGGGCGGTCGATTTTATAAGATATTTCAGTATGACCGCCGCACAGGGTGATATTGAGTTTTTGGGTTGATTTAATGATATCCCTAAAAATTTGCGTTGCCAGTTTTGCGTTCGTCTTTCCTTCAGGCAGCAGTAACGTTGCCAGGAACCACTTTGGAGTCGCCCCCATCGTGGCGATGTCATTGGCATTTATGTTTACGGCATACCAGCCGATGCGGTGTGTGGTAAAGGTAATAGGGTCTGTCTTGGCTACGAGATACTTTTTCCCGAAGTCAATAACGGCTGCATCCTCGCCAATCTTTGGACCTACAATAATCCTGGGGTCTTTGATGGGATTCAGGTTTAAAAGTTTTTCCAGGAGTCGATAATCAAGTTTACCTACGGGAAAGTAGTTCATAACTAATTATAACAAGATTGAACACAATTTAAACCAACATTTACAAGATATTCCGTTTAAGTCCCCCTTAGCAAAGGGGGGATTCAGGGGGTTGTGTTTTTTCTAGGCGATTTTTTAAATTTAAAATCGTAAGTCTTGCCTAAAACGTATATCGTACCGATCTGTCTAAGTGGTAAATGGGTTGGGCAAACTCTTACGTTTATATAACATCCCGTATATCCTTTAACCCAACCTGTTCCCGGCTCATAAAGGGTTCGCCGTAATCGACGCGTATCAGATTGCCGTAATATTGATTCTTTGCCGTGAGTGAGTTGCTAATATATTTCCAACGTTCATCGTCATAGGCGAACTGGGATTGATAAACCCTTGCGATCTGGAGTTTCTTTTCAAATTCTTTACTGATATCCAGGATAAATGATGGTGTGACATGTACTTTAAAATGTGAACAGAGATAATAAAAGATGTGTGAAGGATAGCATGGCTCTCCGGGAATATCTGATTTTGTCAGTTTAGCATAGAAACGGGCGGCCTCACCGATTTGTGTGGTTTGAATGTGATCGGGGTGGGCATCTATCCAGTAAGGAAGAAAGATTATCTGTGGTCGAATCTTCCGAATCACAGCAGCGACCTTCTTGCGTGCTTCTATGCCGTCCATAAGATAACGATTCGGCAGGTCAAGTACCGTCCGGCTCTTCACGCCTAACAATGCGGTTGATTGTTCCCATTCTTTTCTTCGAATTTCCGGGCTGCCATGTGGGGTAGGTTCTCCATTGGTCAGATCGAGGATATGGACATCGTATCCTAATGAGACCAGTTTCAGAATACTTCCCCCCATGCCGCCTTCTACATCATCAGGGTGAGGACCAATTGCAAGAATAGTTGTCATAATAAAACTTTAATACTTAGAATATTAAACTATCTGTGTCATCTGTGAAATCTGTGGTTGCAACTGTTTTTATATTTATTCCGTCTCGAACTGGCCAGCCTTGTGGAGATATTTTGGCTGGTTGAGTTCTGATATTCTCAGGATATATTCGGCATCGTTAATTTTCGTGTACCAGTGTCCTGTGGCACGTGCCGTGTTTGTTACGGCAACATAAAGGCCAACGAGCATAATGGCATAAAGACCGTAATGGATTTTCTTGCGGTCTCCAACCAGCTTCATGTCCAGCGCTCCATTAACCGGACAAGCATTGACGCAGTCGTAGCAGGCCACGCATTCGTGGGTCAGGACGTGTTTCTTCTTCTCAACCAGGATATGCATTGCACATGCCCTGGTGCATTTCCCGCAATCGATACATTTCCCGGTATTTCGCGTAATCCTCATGGGACTTGCATAAGCAATAATACCAAGCAATGCGCCATACGGGCAA
>DBJWYX010000377.1:0-2018 GCA_052360825.1 Candidatus Wunengus sp. YC64 | reverse complement strand
CGTATCTCGCCGTTTTGCAAAAAACGAAGCAGTTTGACCTGGCTCGAAAGCGAAACCTCGCCGATCTCATCCAAAAATAAGGTGCCACCCTGCGCTTCTAAAAAGATACCTTTTTTATCTTTCACCGCACCTGTAAACGAACCCATAACGTGTCCAAACAATTCGCTCTCCTGCAAATTTTCTGGCAACGCGCCACAATTCACCACGACAAACGGCTTATCACTCCTGCGGCTATTATCATGGATGGCGCGCGCAACCAATTCCTTTCCCGTCCCGCTCTCTCCTGTAATCAGAACCGTACTTTCGCTATTTGTCAATTCCATGAGAATGTTCAAGACCCGCATCATCACAGGTGAATTGCCAATAACACCTTCAAATTTATACTTTTCTTTAATCTCTTTTTGGAGGTCATTGGCTTTCTCAGACAACCGTTTTTTCTCTAACGCCCGTTCAATCACCGAAAGGATATCGGGTAATTGAAAAGGCTTGGTAACATAGTCGTACGCACCTTTTCTCATTGCCAGAATCGCACTGTCGATTGTTCCAAATGCGGTCATAACGATAACCTCCGTGGATGGATTATCATGCTTAATGCGCGATAAAACTTCCAGACCATCCATCGCTTCCATCTTAAGGTCAACAACAACCAAATCGAAGAAACGATCTTTTTGTAGTTTTACGGCCATTTCCCCGTTCTCTACGCTTTCGACATGATAACCAGCCCTCTTAAAGGCAATTACCAGGGACTCCCGCATATTTTTTTGATCTTCGACAACCAGAATATTAAACATAATTCCCTGAGAACCTCATACTAACACGGTTTTAACTTGTTTGTTTTTTATCGGCAGCCGGATTGTAAATGCCGTCCCTTTATTACGCTCGCTCTTTACATCGATAACACCGCCATGATTATCTACAATACGATGTACAATGGGAAGTCCCAGTCCCGTCCCCTTCGCTTTTTTCGTGGTGAAAAAGGGTTCAAAAATCTTTTTCATAATTTCCGGTGGGATTCCTTTCCCGGTATCTGCGACTACGATTTCTATCTCTTCATTATTCGGCACATTCGGTCTTCTTACATGAATGTAAATTTTCCCACCCCGAGGCATGGCATCAATAGAATTTACCAACAAATTCCAAAAAACCTTCCTGATCCAATTCTGATCTAAATAAACCCTTGGAACATCATTCTCATAGACCTTTATAATTTTGATTTTTTCATTAAACCTTTCGTCCCGCTGCAGCAAAAGCAATGTCTCATCAATAATTGCAAGAATATCGCTCCTGACGAAATGATATTCTGCAGGATGCGCAAAGGTCAGGAAGTTGGTAATAATGCTATTGAGCCGATCGGTTTCCTCTACCACCATCTCAAACAACTTTTGATCGTCGCCATCCAGGGCTAAATCCCGTTTCAACATGCACACCGAATTCGATATTGCCCCCAATGGGTTCCTGATCTCATGGGCAATAGAAGCAGCCAGTTCTCCAATGGAAGCCAAACGTTCAGAACGACGTATTTGATCTTCTATCTTTTTCCTATCTGTGATATCCCTGATAATTCCTTCAACGCCAAGAATACTTCCATTTTTATTTTTAATCGGATACGTATTCTGGGAGAGCCAGAGTTCCTTACCGTTTTTACAATAAATACGATATTCCAAATCCTTCGAAACTTTTAATTCATCATCAAGTATCTTCTGCATGGTTTCCTTAACCAGCCTCACATCATCCTTGTGAATCATCTCGGTAGCGATGGAAGGGGTCTCGTAAAATTCCTGGGGAAAATATCCCGTTACCTTCTGCAGTGCATTATTAAGGAACAAATATCTCCCCGTTTTATCCATCCTGAATATAACATCTTCAATGTCTTCGACCAGATTCCTGTACTTCTCCTCAGACTCTTTAATTCTATCAAAAAGACGCGTATTGTCAATCGCAATGGCCAACTGCGGGGCGATTTTGCTGACGAAATCAAACAACTGGTTTTCAGAAAAATTATTAACCTTCCTGCTTCC
>DBJWYX010000376.1:0-2079 GCA_052360825.1 Candidatus Wunengus sp. YC64 | reverse complement strand
AAATAACACAGGAAAGTCTGTCAAACGACAAATATTACAAAAATCTGGGGATACTGAGACTGGATGTTGCTGAAATAAATGGTAAATGGGGAAGATAGGTGTTTTCAACCACAGAGCGTACCCAACAAAATAAATGATGATGGGTCTGCTTCGTTTGACCCATCATATGTGCCTCTTGTTTTTTGATTAATTGTAGGAGAAATAAGGTGGATTGCAGAATAGGCTGTGGGGCTTGTTGTATTGCACTATCAGTTTCGTCTCCGATTCCTGGCATGCCGAACGGCAAACCTGCTGGCTTACGATGCGTGCAGCTTAGTCCTGATAATTGTTGCCTCATTTATGACAAACCTGGAAAACCGGTAGTATGTTCGGATCTTCGACCATTGGAAGAAATGTGCGGGCAAACTTCCAAAGAAGCGCTTGCGTATCTGGAATTCCTCGAACTGTGTACCGCACCCTCCCTTAATCCCTCCCCCTGTCTCCCTCTTTGAGGGGGATAAAAGGGGGGAGGAAAAGTTCCCTCACCCCTTGTGGGAGAGGGGCAGGGTGAGGGGTCTTTTCGTGCTGATACTATAAGAATATGGGTAGGGGCAATTCATGAATTGCCCCTATAGGTTGTAATATAATTGGGTTCTTGGTCTTTTTAGACAGCCACAGCTAAATATATTTTGGTCGGGTTTAATTACGGGAATACATGATGCATGTTTCTGAAAAGCATTTGGAGGAGTTTGTCGCTGGCTGCCACCGTGTGGCATCGTATGGATTGGTGCGGAGCAGCAGCGGAAACTTGTCTTGGCGGGTAAATGAAGAATATATGCTGATTACTGCAACCAGGTCATGGATGGGAGAACTTACCAGAGAACAGATTGCGATTTGTCGGATTTCGGACGGTTCTGTCCTGAACGAAAAGAAACCTTCCGCTGAAAATGGTTTCCATTTCGGCATACTTCGTGAGCGTTCTGATGTTAATGTCGTTTTGCACTTCCAGTCACCGTATGCAACAGCGGTTGCATGTAGCGGCAGGGATTACAATAATTTCTCTGTCATTCCCGAAATCCCATACTATCTTGGGCACGTTGCAATTGTATCGTATTTGAATCCCGGATCGAACGAGCTTGCAAGGGAAGTTGTCTCTTCCATGAAGGAACATGACCTGGTAATATTGAAGAATCACGGACAGGTGACTGTTGGAAAGAATTTCGACGAAGTGATTCAGAAAGCGACTTTCTTTGAACTGGCGTGTGAAATCATCCTCCAAGCAGGTGACAAGGTTCAATTCCTCTCTCAGGATGCCATTGATTATCTACGCCATATTTATTTAAAATCCGTTTAATAGGACGCGGATTTTCACAGATGTCCGCAGATCGAGGTGGTTTAACTAACTGCAAAAATGGTACAACAACGTTAATTATTATGCCCGAAGGGCAGAAAGTATATAGCCAGGGGTGAAGCCCCTGGACAAAGAAATACCAAAAGCATCAACCCCGAAGGGGTGAAAGAGAAAAGTATTTAACATAAATTGCGTATTTTTGTTCATGAATATGAAGGTTGCCAGCTTTAATGTCAATTCGATCAGGGCCAGATTAAACATACTCCTTGACTGGATACGGAAAGAAACACCCGATGTCCTTTGTCTTCAGGAGACTAAAGTGCCAGATGCCGATTTTCCACAAACGGCTTTTGAAGAGATGAATTACTCTGTTGTTTTCCGTGGCGAGAAGTCATACAACGGGGTAGCCATACTTAGCAAAGTGTCCATGGAAAATGTCCGGGTGGGGTTTGATGAACATGAATCTGAAGGAACACGCCTGATTGCCGCCACAGTGAATAAAATCCCGATCGTCAATACGTACGTCCCGCAGGGTGTCCATCCGCTATTGAAGCAATTTCGGTATAAATTGGATTTTTTACAAAAATTGTACGATTACTTTGACAAAAATTATAGGCCTGACAGGGCGCTGCTGTGGCTGGGAGATTTCAATGTTGCCCCTGAACCAATAGACGTCTATGACCCTAATCATCTACTTGGAAACATAGGCTACCATCCTGATGAACACGCAGCTCTTAAGAGATTTAAAG
>DBJWYX010000375.1:0-2081 GCA_052360825.1 Candidatus Wunengus sp. YC64 | reverse complement strand
GTTTGTTTCCTTATAAAATTAGGTTGGATTTGTTTCACAAAATCCAACGACTTTTATCGTGTAAAAAGAAGCTTTGGAATTCTTAATGTTCAGTAAGAACTTTCGTTATATGTTTTATCAGGGTTAGACGTGATACAATTCCAACGATTTTATTCTCTCTTACCACGGGAATGGTGTGTATTTTATTAACCACCATGAGCGCCGCAGCTTTAATTATGGGGTCTTCCTCTCGTACGCTAAAAGTTGTTTTTGACATAATTTCGGTAATTGATAAATCTTTGCGTTCTTTGCATTTTCTTTCAAAGTAATTTACATCCATTACCGAGATAAGGGACTCATCAACTGTTACATACTTGGGGACAAGCACCTTTATAATATCTCCTTCTGTTACAATCCCTACCAGTTTCTCCTCTTTATCAACCACAAAAACAACATGATATTTAACATCATCCAGTATTTTTATGAGATGTTCAAAGGTGTCTGAGGTTCGAATGATATCTGGCAATGGATCCATAATATCTTTTATTTTCATAGTTAGAACTCCTATAATTAAATTAGGTTTTCGGCAACTTTTTCAATGTAGCGCGAACTTCAGTTCGCTTACATCCTAATGCGAACTAAAGGTCGCCCTACTATTCTACAAATAAACAACATCTTCGGGATGGTACATGCACAGGAACAAGAGCATGTAGTCCTTCAAATGGCGGGTAAGGAGGAAGTTCTGTCTTACGTGCTCACGGCCATTTTCTCCCAGTCTTTTGGCGTATTCCGGGCTGTTTAATAACTGCTTGATGGCAAAAGCAGCGCCGGAAACGCTGTGGCATAGGAGACCACTGTATTTGTGTTTGACCTGTAATGGGATTCCACCGGTGCTGGATGCGACAATGGGCTTTGCCTTCCATAATGCTTCTGTTACGGTAAGTCCAAATCCTTCACGCAGTGATTTTTGCACGATGACCGTGGATGCCCTCTGGAGTGCATTGATTTCTATATCGCTGCCGGAAGGAATGGGGAGGATATGAATGTCGGTATCGTTCCCAGCCGCCTCCTTTGTTTCTGCAAAGACCTTCGTTGATTCTGGATCATCCGTAGCTGTCCCACCGGCAATAATGAGTTGACAGTCAATGCGCTTCTTCACCAAGCGATAGGTTTCGATAACGCCGACAGGGTCTTTTAAATAGTCAAACCGCGATATCTGGGTAATAATGGGTTTGTCTTTTGGGATGTGATATTTTTCCAACACAGTGTCTATTGTTTCCTGGGGTAAATCTTTGTTTTTATCGCTCAAAGGGTCAATGGATGGTGATATGAGAAATTGCCTGATGGGTAAGGTTTGTGAAAAACCCGGGGCAGAAAAGACTGCGCCATCATATTGATGAATAAATGGCGTCAAAAAGTCCCATACCTGCTTATTTGGCGTTGAGACATCGATATGACACCGCCAGATCCATTTACTATTGGGCATGGAGTCCTTTTTCTTAACCAGGACAATGGGTTGTGGGTCATGAATAAACATGACGTCACCATAAATCTTGACTTCGTCAATATTTCTCTGGCTTGTCTCCAAGAAGACTTCAAACATCTGCGGCGTAATTTCCTCGGATTTTCCATGAAGTGCGTTGTGAAATTTCTTTGTGGCGTTGAAGAAACTCTCACCGCCTTTGATAAAGTCCCATCGGGCATCCACCCCAAGTTCCTGCAATAAAGGCACCATGCGATTGAGGATCTCTGCCACACCGCCTCCCACAGCCGTGGAGTTGATGTTCTGAATCACTTTTCCCTGAAGTTTGCCTGCTAATATTCGCAATTCTTCAATGGTATTAGAACCAACGATAGGTTCGTAGTCCGTTATTTTTGGCATTACTGTTATATCCTTCTATTTTAGCGTATAGAAATTTCAAAGTATCAGTTCCTCCCCCTCGATGGGGGAGGCTGGGTGGGGGTGAAAGAAAAAGAATGATCACCCTCCCTTAGTCCCTCCCATCAAGGGAGGGAGAACTAGCCGAAGGCCTAATTTAATGTTCAGGAATTTCAATCTTTTATAATTCCCCTCTAAAAAGAGGGGATAAAGGGGTGTGTAA
>DBJWYX010000374.1:0-2087 GCA_052360825.1 Candidatus Wunengus sp. YC64 | reverse complement strand
GCCCCTTCGATCCCCAGCCTGCCTTCTGGCAACGAATAAACAATCTCCCCGTCCTTCGTTACAAACACCGTTCCCCCAAAGGTCTTTGCATAAAAACGTACCCTTTCATCAACCTGCCCGTTATTGGCAATGAAAGGCGCCTGAAGCTTTTGTATCTCCTGAATTACCTCTTCCTTTGACGGGTTGCTTGCATTGCCTTGTCCAGCGAAAAGAGGTGTCGCCGATAATGTTGCCGTCAAAGTGAAAAAAGAAAAGACCACTACACGCCAAAGAACGTTACAGGTATTCGACACACGACTACGAGACAAGTTTTTCATCACCTTACTACCTTCTTTATGAGATTGTTGAAGAAATAAATTCTGATATTAGCCACCCAATAGTCAATTAGTCAATAGGTAGTGTAGGAAACTGGCGTAGTGGTTTAGATTTGGTCTATCCCCATTTTTATGAGGACGTATCTTTATCTGTCCCTTTCGTCTGACAGTGCCTCACGAGCTTAACCATGCTTAATTTCCGACTCGCCCTCATCAAACCGTGCGTGCAGCTTTCCCGCTCACGGATTTCCCATCATCTTCTTCCACAGGCTTTCACAGTTTGCGTCCAGCGAGCAGTCGTTGGTATCTTGTGCAACCCAAGGGTCTCGTACAGATTACATTTACCCGCCTTTCGGTAACAAAATGGGGACTGGTTATTAATCTTACCATTCTGTATTTGCCTTGTTTATTAACCGACTTATTATTGAGTAATGCTGGGTTTTAATTTATACATCTAGGAGTGGAGTTACAGAAACATCAAGAAACAAGACCTGACCCCGTTCCGTGCTTCTAATGATGGGCAATGAGCTACAAAATATCCATCTTCCCCTTTTTCTACGATTACTTTTATTTTCAGCCTAAAGTTCCTTTAATAATTTTAGCGATTTAGAGGTCGTATTTGACTTCCATTTTATACAATAATACCCGTTTCTGCAATACTAGGGTCATTCTTTAACGCCTTCTTTAACTTGTGCTCCTTGTGCCAGGCGTTCAGACAGGGGATGATGAAGACACTGACCAGCGCCATGGCCATACCTCCGATAGAAGGGATTGCCATGGGTTTGGCTACCTCGGCGCCTGCGCCTGTTGACCACAGGATGGGAATTAAGCCGATAAACGTAGTGGCGGCCGTCATCATACACGGTCGTATTCTTCTGGTGCCTGCCATTAAGATTGTGTCGCGGATGTCCTGGACGCTTTTCATCTTTCTTACACCGAACAAGTCGTTGATGTAAGTGGTAATGAGAACGGAATCGTCATCCACAATGCCAAAGATGGAGATAAAACCTACCCAAACGGCAACACTGAAGTTGTAGCCAAAGAGATATTGAAGCCAGACGCCGCCCGCTATGGCCGTGGGTATCCCAGCAAATAAGATAAACATTGTTTGTGGGAAAGATTTGAATGCCATGAAAATCAGGATGAAGCCAACAAACATTGATAAGGGCACAAGGACTTGCAATTTCTTTCTGGCCCTGACCTGGTTTTCGAATTGGCCGCTCCACTGGATAAAGTAGCCGTGGGGCAGCATGACTTTTTGTGATACAACTTTAGAGGCTTCTTCCACAAAGCTCATTGTATCTCTGCCGCGTACGTTCATGAGGACGTACGCTCTCATGAGGGCATTTTCACTGCTAATCATGGCTGGTCCCATCACGTAACGAATATCAGCTACTTGTGTAATAGGAATGAGTTGACCTGTAGAACTGGAGACATAGACCCTTTTCAGTGCGTCAAAGTTATCTCGCAGTTCCCGGCTATACCTGACCCGTACAGGATATCGTTCGCGCCCTTCTACCGTTGTGGTAATATTTTCTCCTCCAATAGCCGTCTCAATAATATCCTGCACATCCCGTATATTGACGCCATAGCGTGCAATTTCCTCACGTTTAATCTTGTATTCCATGTAAGGTTTTCCCGTGACCCTTTCCGCATAAAGGTCTGCCACACCGGGGACATCTCTTAGCGCTTTTTCGACATCTATAGCTAATTGCTGGATAACGTTCAGGTCTGGCCCAAAGACCTTGACGCCGACCGATGTACGGATACCTG
>DBJWYX010000373.1:0-2112 GCA_052360825.1 Candidatus Wunengus sp. YC64 | reverse complement strand
ATGTTTTCCTACGGTTTCATAAAGGGTGGCCAGGGTATAATGAACGCTGAAATCATGGGGTTTGTGCCTGGCTAATTTTTCAATAAAATCAATCGATTTTTCATTCTTGCCTAGTTGGAAATAACACGTGGCTAAATGACGGATGATTCTTTCGGAAGAACGGTCTAACAGAATTGCCTTTTCAAAATTAAGAATTGCGTTTTCCCAATCCCTATCCAGCATAAAAGAATATCCAGTACAAAAATATACGTGCGCCATGTCCTTGTCTGATAATGGCTGACTTTTAACTCTGGATACAAATTGTATTCCCTGTCTTGCAGTAACACTACTACATCCCTGAAAACCTATAGATAAGAGCGTTATGAAAACAAAAGTAATATTAAAAGATCTTCCAGATAACATTGCATATTTCTTTATTTTGTTCACACCATGTCGTAAAGGCCGTTTGTTAAAGAATAACTTTATTTAATGGATACTCAATGATCCCTTCAGCGCCCGCCCTTTTTAGTTCGGGCGTAATCTTCCTTGCTACCGTTTCATCCAGAACGGTTTCGATCGCATAACCAGCCCCTTCTGATAAGGTAGAAATCGTAGGCTTTCTCAGTGCAGGCAATTTTTTTAGCACTTCATCCAGCGCCCCGTTCGGGACATTCATTTTTAATCCAACTTTTTCACGGGCAATAATAGCTCCTTCAAAAAGCATGGCAAGATTCTCTATCTTGGTGCGCCTCCAATCATCCAACCAGGCATGATGGTTGGCAATAAGCAGCGTCGAGGATTCCATAATAGTTTCCACAATACGGAGTTTGTTGGCCTTCAGGCTGCTGCCCGTTTCGGTAAGTTCTACAATCGCATCGACAAGGTCAGGGGCCTTCGCCTCAGTTGCGCCGTGAGAAAACTCAATATCAGCAACTACCCCCCGTTCTGCCAGGTACTGTCGCGTTACATTTACCAGTTCCGTTGCAATCCTTTTACCCTGCAAATCGGTTACAGATCGCACAGTAGAATCTTCAGGAACGGCCAGTACCCATCTGACCTTTGTTAGCTGCTGTTTGGCATATACCAGGCTTACAACTACTCTCACTTCCGAACCGGCTTCCCTAACCCAATCTGCACCAGTAAGACCTGCATCAATAATGCCTTTTTCAACATATCGTGACATATCCTGAGGCCGGATTAGTCTTACAGAAATTTCATCATCATCAATCGTAGGATAATACGACCTGGAACTCACGCGGACAGTATAACCCGCCTTTTTCATCATATCGATGGTTGCTTCCTGGAGACTTCCTTTCGGTAAACCTAAACGTAATTTCTTCATTCTTCTAACTCACTTTTTATAATGATGTCGCTTCCTTTAACTGCCTCGTCAATAAGTTTCGAAATATGCGCACTCTTTTTAATCGATTCATCCAGGCAAAATGTCAAAAGAGGGGTATATCTTATCTGTAAACAAGATCCTACTTTTGTTTGAATAAATCCTTTAGCATTTTCTAACCCTCTTAAAGTCTTTTTCTGTGTAACATCATCGCCTAATATAGAAATATATATCTTTGCTCTTTTCAAATCAGGTGTAACTTCTGCCTTTGTCACGGTAATAAAGCTTATCCGAGGGTCCTTCAGTTCATACAGTATGATTTTACTTACTTCTTGTTTGATGGCCTCAGCCAACCTTTCCATCCTTCTCGATGACATAACAAACCCCCTTTCCTCTTACGATCTTACAAATTATGAATAAACAAAACTTTATAGTAATTGTCTATAAAGAGGGATTTAAAATCTGCATGCACATTTCTTCAGAGTGAGGTTAAATAAATTCGAGGTGATAGTCCACAAGCTCAACAGAAACTGCACATCGGAACATATTAATCAAATTTGACAGGGTACTGTTCACATACTGCTTGTCGTTTCCAACCATTGCAATCCCCAGTTTGGAATACTGGCAATGATCCAACGTACCTGTTTCAGCGACAGATACGTTGAAATTGTTTTTTATACGATCCTTCAGGCTCTTTATAATGCGGCGTTTCTCTTTTAAGGTATTTGCACTTCTGATCACCAGCCGAATATTTAAAACGCCAACAACCGTATCGTCAGATTCGTGAAATTCCA
>DBJWYX010000372.1:0-2142 GCA_052360825.1 Candidatus Wunengus sp. YC64 | reverse complement strand
TGCGGCAAACTTACACACCCCTTAATCCCCTCTTTTTAGAGGGGAATTATAAAAGATTGAAATTCCTGAGCTTTAATGTTGCGTAGTGTAGCGCGAGATTTATCTCGCCTGAAGCGCAAAAAAAAGCAATCAACAGAAATAGGCGGCTTGCACGTCGCGTTACGGCAAAGGCCGGATAATTAGGAGACCTTGTATTTATGATAAAACAAATCCTTGTTCCCACTGATGGTTCTGAAAACAGCCTCACCGCTGCAGATTATGCCATAAACCTGGCGCGTTTGTTTAACGCCACTATCCGGGGGTTGTTTGTCAAAGACGTCAAGATATTGACCGGCCCGTTAATCCATGATATCGGAACGAGCATCGGCGGAATGGTTCCGTATGGAACGTTTAATCAAACCATTCGGGAGATATTAGAATCGCAGGCCGATGCGGCCTTGAACCAGGTGGAAGGAAAATGCACCCAGGCAAAGGTAACATTTGCCCGCGAAATACGCGAAGGGATTGTGAGCCGCGAGATCATTAAATCCGCCGATGACTGCGACCTGATTGCCATGGGCAAGATGGGGGCGCATGCCGAATGGCGTGACGTATTTCTCGGCACCAATGTCGAATTTGTGGTGCGGCAGACCCATAAACCTGTCCTTATAACACCATCCGAATACAAACCTTTTCGCAAAATGCTGATTGCCTATGACGGAAGTTCGTTTGCGGACAAGGCATTGCGGAGCGGCGCTGAAATAGCGCAGGCCATGAAATTGCCCATAACGGTGGTCTGCGTGGCTGATAAAAAAGACGAAGCCCTGCAAACGCTGTCAAAGGCAAAGACATTTCTTGAAGACTATAAACTTGCCGTCGATATCGTTGCAAAAGGGGGAAGCGACCATGCTGGCGGTATTCTGGACGTATGCAATGACGAGGACAGCAAATTTGATATACTCGTCATGGGCGCCTATGGACATTCCAGGCTTCAGGAGATGATTTTAGGGAGCACTACGGTAAGAGTCATGAGGTCCACAAACTGCTCGATCCTCCTGTGCCGCTAAAGTACGGCAACAGAGAAGCAGTCGGTCACGTACATTATTATTAGCCTGGCGTGCTTTGTTTTATCTGCAACAATACCATTCAACAGCGCTTTATCCATAGGCGCTGAGAATTATCTTTCCAACATTTCAGTCCGTCCTGTATAATTTAACGTACAGGAATTCAGGAATTTCAAAATAACCATAGCGTCAGGAAGGCGGTAGGGACACGGCGTCCGCGCCCCGGTATTGTGGTTGTCCAAAAAGTTCAATTTCCAACGGTTACAATATAAACTAATTCACAACTTATACCGATAATGTAATCATGAAGATATTGCTCGTAGATGATAACGGCGAGAATAGAGAGATTTTAAGACTTGTCATTGAAAAACAGGGCAATGAAGTTATTGAGGCGGAAGACGGGCAGGATGGATTAAACAAGGCGCTGGAACAAAAGCCTGATCTGATCATTTCAGACATCCTTATGCCCACTATGGACGGCTTCCAGTTTCTCAAGAACATGAAAAATAATGAATCGCTAAAATCTATTCCTTTTATTTTTTATTCAGCCGTTTACACGGGCAGTAAAGATAAAGAACTGGCTTGTTCCCTGGGTGCCCTCGCATTTTTTGAAAAACCGAAAGATCCGGAAAAACTATGGAGGGAGATAAGAAATACGCTTGAAAGCGCAAAAACTAAAGAAATAGACGCGAAGAAAATACCTTTTGCAGACGATGAGACATTTCTCAGTAATTACAGTCATATTGTAACCGCAAAACTCGAAGAAAAGGTAAAAGAACTCGAAAACGAAATTACCAACCGCAAATTGAGGGAATCCCGCCAACTCGCCCAGTTTACCCTTACCACTGTTTTAATCGAATCCACCACGCTTGCAGAGGCTGCGCCGAAGATACTCAAGACCATCTGTCGGAGTTTTGGATGGGAATATGGAGAACTCTGGCGCGCGGATCCGGATTCACACTGTTTGCGGCTGAAAGATACCTGGCATGGGCATATAACGGAATTGTATGAATTTAAAAAATTAAGTGAAGCGTATACATTTTCAAAAGGAATAGGCTTGCCGGGCAGGGTCTGGGAAAGCGGTCAGCCGGCATGGATA
>DBJWYX010000371.1:0-2143 GCA_052360825.1 Candidatus Wunengus sp. YC64 | reverse complement strand
ATAGACGCATCTTTCAAGAAATGCCTTACGCTGCCTTTAAACACCTGTGTTAATTTATAGGCATCATACCGCTGGACAATATCAGAGATAAATTCCCCGAAAAAGCCCTTATAATCCTTTTCAAAGAGACAGGATTCCCTGCGACAATGCGCAATGTAATTAATCCATTCGGAGAAGGGGGGAATAAATGCCTCTCCACCCAGCCGTTCAATGCTCCTGGCAAGGAAATTGTTTGCAAACTCGTTGCATCTTACATAGGTTTCCCCGATAACGCCAATCAATGGCCTGGGTTTGCTCCGGTCAACTTTTATTTTTGCAAATGCGTCCCTGGCTTCTCTGGCAGGTCCAACTAAACTCACACGTTTTTCGAGCGCCACTTCTGCCTTTTTCACAAAGGTCTCATATACGGCGTCCGCTTCGCCTTTATTCAATTCATAGGGTCTCGTCTCCCTTTGCAATTTTTGCAGGAGATCGATGTACATAATGCCGTTCCACGCCAGCTTGCGGAAGTGGGTGCCAAGATTTTTGGTATCTTCGCCATAGTTCTCACCCTGATCCATTGTGTACATAGGCACATTGCTAAATCCGAGATCGTCCAACACCAATCGGTGAAATTTATTGTATTGGCCGAACCGGCACGGACCGGATGCCGTAGCCATAAAGAAAGCGCTGGCATCGGGATCAAAATCAGGACTCATGGCTTTTTTCACAATATCCCCTGTTGTCAGTATCGCCGGATAACATTCCTTCCCCGACGTAAATTTCCGGCCAATATCAATCGATTGTTTATTCGCCATCGGCAGCGCCTCTGCCAGCACTCCATGAGTTCTCATAGACGAAGCAATCATCCTCCCATGGTCACACATATAGGGGATGTAGATCGTGCGTTTCTTTTTCTCTGCCAGGGTATGCAACGGGACATCGTCTCTTAGCTTTTTACCAGGAGAGGTGGATTTTACATTTTTAAGGCTATCGATAAATGCCTCACACCGGGTTATTGCTCCAACATCAGAACTGTGCTCATCAATTTCTATGGTTAAACAGGGTTTCCCGCCCAACTCCTTGGTAAAAAATTTCGTGATAAATGAGTCAGGACCACAGCCAAAGTTGGTGATATATAAAGGATAGAGCCTCTTATCTCTGGCTATTAATCGGGCAGCAGCAAGAAATTTTTGCCCCGTCTTCCAATACATATTTGGATAGTCATGGCTTACCTCTTCGATATCCAGCGTTAAGAAATCCAAAGGAATGGTCAATATCCCTAAATCACGCAATTTCTCAGGCAGGCCGAGATTCATACCCGTGTCACATCCATTATATGAGCGACTGATCAGGACAAATGCCTTTTCATTTTCTCCCAGTTTCCCCAGAATCTCTCGTCCGCGCGCCTCTAAGGTTTTATTAAAAGTTTTTAGCGCCTCGCGTGCCGCTCTTATGGCTTGTTCAATAGCCTCCCCGGTCATTCCTAAACTTTTTGCAATTTGCCGCATGGTCTTATTTACATACTCCTCCCCATATTCAAAATGGATGACGGGAGATAAGACGGTAAATTTCTTTTCCTTGAAATCAATGGCCGAATTGACGAGATACGGAATACACTGGACGTAAGGACATGCGTATGAGTGTGTGAGTCTTGGGCTGGCATGCGTCAAATTGACGACGCTGGGCAGGAACAAATAGTCAATATCCCTATCCAGCATATCTATTACATGCCCGTGTGCTACCTTGATGGGAAAGCAGGTTTCTGCGGTAATCACTTCCACCCCATTATAAATAATATCTTTATTGGTGTCGCTTGAGGTTATAACATCAAAACCCAACTCGATGAAAAATGCCTTCCACATGGGATACAGGTCATAGAAAGTGGATACCTGTGGTATCCCGATCTTTTTCCCTATTGGCTGATCGGGTTTGTTTTTCTTGTAGGTATTAAAAAGCGCATCCTTTCGTTCTTTGAAGAGTCTGGGTAAATGCTTGCCTTTTTTCAGAGCCCTCTCGTCATCGAATTTGCCGCACCGGCTTCCGTAATACAGCGGGTTTTCGCCTTCGATATTGACCTGTCTGATCTCACAAATATTAGAGCAATCCTTGCAAACGAAGGAAGTAAGTTCATATCTCTTGTGCCGCAGGTCAAACCCTTTGA
>DBJWYX010000370.1:0-2153 GCA_052360825.1 Candidatus Wunengus sp. YC64 | reverse complement strand
TTTCGCTGGTTCAATCGTCCTCGATTGAACCGAAATATTTGGTATGATTACGTTTCACGGCACGAGTTCAAACCCTGGGATACTATTAAAATATCTGGTCCAATCTGCAAGATTGACCAGCCTTGTGTCACCTTGTTCCTACTATCTTAGTAACTTTGTGGTCATCTGAGATTCCTTGCATTCGGGTTGGATGGGTCAAGCGAAGCGGAACCATTAACACCATGTTGCCGTTGATATTCATTTTTGTTGGGTGCGCTTCGCTTCACCCAACTCATAACTTTTTGACAGTCACAAATGACAGTAGAATGTAAAGTAATTAAGGTGGTGTCTGGATTTTAAAATGTTTAGCACACTTTATTGCAAAAATCTCGAAATGTTTCAAAAATTCCGCACCTTCTTCTATACACGGCTTTTCACTACGGGAATGTATACGATACTGCCGTATGTACAAATAAAGTTTGTTCCATGCCTCCACAAAATCTTTACCAAAACCATCCATTATATATCCAGCGTCAATCAAACCTTTTTCGCAAATGAAAGCTACGCGTTGAAGTTCAGCCCCCACGTGATTAGCATTTTGTAGCTCTTTATCACCCCAGCTTGCACACTGATTAGCATCAGGAAGTTTGCGAAGGTCGCACAAGTAAGGTTCTAATTGTCGCATTATGGTCTCTACCGATAAAATCAATTGAGCATAACGGGATTTAGCTGATTCTTTCACGGTTGCTCTCATACTCAACCACTGGAAGACGGAAAATGCCACAAGCCCAAATGTAGCAACAGCAGAGGCAACAGAGGCAACAGCTGATATAGAACCAACCGACAAAGTATTTTCTCCTATTCTTTGAGTTAAGATTGGGTTGAGGTACGAAACCCAACAAATAAACTATCCAATAGAAACGTAATCAATAACCGGTGTTTCAATATACCTGTCTGGTTTTCGGCTCTGCCAAATAGCTTTTTGAATCTTCTCTACTGTCTTTGGAGAATAAAGCCTTTCACCACATTGCAAACACTCTCTTGCAGGCACATGCTCTATGATATGCAATCGTTCCTTAAATTCGATAGTATAGGAGACTTCACGGTCTACGACTTGACCACCACAGAGATCACACTTCATAAAAGCTTCTTAAATTCCTCAATACTAAGACCAGCATCTTTTACGATACCAGCCATCGTAAAAGAGTTAACAGGATTTGCTCTCGGAATGGTAATAATACGTTTTCCATCAGTCATTGTGATATGCTTTCCCTGTCTTGTAATACGAAAACCTACCTTTTCAAAAGCTTTTACGGCTCGTTGATGATTTACTCCCGGCAGCTTAGGCATAGTTTATTCTACTTCTACATAACGAGACACCTTGTCTTTGCTCAATTCTTCAACGGTTTCTAAATATGTTTTTATTGCATCTTTAATATTCTCCAAAGCTTCCTCCTCCGTCTGTCCTTGTGACCAGCAACCCGGCAGGCCAGGAACCCAAGCGGCACAACCTTCTTTAGTTTTTTTAAGATTTACCTTGTATTTCATAAAATACCTCCCAAGCCTTTTTACATTTTAGTGAGCTATCCAAAAAGTTTTTGTCTATGCAATATCATGCAGGGGCAAGTAATGAATCGCCCCTACAATATTATAAAGAAAATATTGTCGAATGTATAATTTAAATAATTGGGTTTAGATACAATGGAATTCTGGTGTTTGTCTAGCCGCTCAATTTACTATCCCAAGATAGATTTAGCAACAGAAATAATTGGGATTTTCTTCTTATTTACAAGGAAAACAAGGCGTATTGCAATACATACTAAAAACTCCCTTTGTCAAACTCCACCAATGAATCAGTTTGCTTTTCCATCAATGCGTGTTTCTTCGCAGTCTTGCTGTGCCGCCTGCTATACGTAAAATAAATAATTGAACCTATTGCAAGCCATATAAAGAGTCTTAACCATGTGGAGAATTCAAGATGTAACATCATATATCCGCAGGAAATAATGCCCATAATGGGAATAACAGGCACAAATGGACAACGAAATGCGCGTGGATGTTGCGGGTTCTTAATGCGCAGTATAATAACCGCCGCACATACAAGACAAAACGCCAGCAGGGTTCCTATATTAACCAGTTTTGCTATTTCTTCTATCGGAAAAAAACAAGCCGTA
>DBJWYX010000369.1:0-2164 GCA_052360825.1 Candidatus Wunengus sp. YC64 | reverse complement strand
ACTGGTAGCAATGGGTTCGATTATCGGCACAATAAAAGATATTGTGGATGAACTCCGGGCAAAGGGACAAAAAGTCGGCGTCCTCAAGGTCCGTTCATACCGGCCTTTCCCAAAGGATGAGATTTACAAGGCACTCAGCCACGTGAAAGAGATTGGCGTGGTAGAAAAGGCCGTTTCTCTTGGCTATGGCGGTATTTTAGTAAATGAAATAAAGAGCGTGTTCTACGGCAAACCCAAAACCCCAAAGATTAATGGATTCATTCTGGGGCTGGGCGGCCGGGACATTACCGCAGACACCATACATCAGGTCATTAAAGAAACAACAAAGGCCGCATCAGAAGAAAAATTTGTTGGACTCAACGAAGCATTAATTGGAGGTAAGTAAATTCATGTCTACTACAACACTGACAGCCCCGAAGGAACAATCATGTACACTTTTAGCATCAGGGCACACTGCCTGCACCGGATGCGGTGAGGCGCTTGCCGCAAAACTCGTGCTGGGCGCAGCAGGCACCAATATAATCGTAACTGACGCCACGGGATGTCTGGAAGTATTTACTACAAAATTTCCCCAATCATCATGGGAAGTCCCTTTCGTCCACTCACTATTCGAAAACTCAGCCGCCGTGGCCGCAGGTGTAGAAGTGGCCTTAAAGGCGCTGGGAAGGCAAAACGAAGCGAAGGTTATTGCACAAGGTGGTGATGGCGGAACGGCAGATATCGGTTTACAGGCGCTCAGTGGCATGCTGGAAAGGGGGCACGATATCCTTTATGTTTGTTACGACAATGAGGCATACATGAATACCGGCGTTCAGCGCAGCGGCTTGACGCCATTTGATTGCATGACTACCACCAGCCCTTGCGGAGAACTTTCATGGGGAAATAAACACAACAAAAAAGACATGCCCTCCATTGCCGCCGCTCACGGTATTCCTTATGTTGCAACGGCCTCCGTAGCGTTCCCAAAAGATATCGAGAATAAAGTAAAGAAAGCGCTGTCGATAACAGGTCCAAAATACATGCAAATCCACTCCCCATGCCCGCTCGGGTGGAGGTCAAAGCCACAGCTTACCATTCAAGTCGCTAAATTAGCGGTACAGACAGGACTCTATCCCATCTTCGAAATAGAGAATGGCAAGGTCACGAAAGTGAGAAAAGTAACCACTCCCAAAACACCCGTGGAAGAGTACCTGAAGATACAGGGACGTTTCGCCCATCTCTTCAAGTCGCCGAAGGGAAAAGAAGAGATTCAAAAGATACAGGAAATTGCAGACAGGAATATTGAGAAATACGGGCTGGCATAGGAACTGATATTTTTAGCTCACCGCAAATGCCTGCCCTCATGGAAATGGGGGACGCCGAGAACGCAAAGTTTAAAAAACAAAGAAAGTTGTCATTGCGAGGGCGATAGCCTGAAGCAACCCCCCGCTTAAGACGTTTACTATAAATGATAGGGAATCAGATGGGAAGCAAGGAATTTACAAAAAAATTGATTCCAGGCGGTGATGACAGATAAGGAATGAAATCATGACAAAGAAAGAGTGTGCTGAAAGAAATATCGGTATGACATTTGATTTTATACGACAAATACTCGAAAACCCCGATATTTTAGAGACAATACCAGAAGGCGCTGAACTCGATTTTATTGATAAAGACATGCCCTTTAAAGCAAAGGAAATACTCAAAAAGAAAAAGGTTGCGAGATATAAAGTAACACACGTATTTGTACCTGTACATATTCAATAAAAATCCTAATACACACCAATAAGCAGGGCTGAGCAAGCCATGAAACAATTAACCCACATTACCCTTGATCCATATTCCCATATCCTCTATCTTATTGGTAGTCCCCTTTATTTCATTTAACATTTTAAGTCTTTCTTCGCGCCCTCTGCGTCCCCCATTTCCATGAGGGCAGGCATTTGCGGTGAAATATTCCTTTTATCCCCTCGTCTTTGCCGAAAAGAAAATCCTTGACAACAAAAATAATATTAGTTACAAGGTAGTCAACTCTACCCCACCATTCTTTAAAAGAAGAAATAGACGAATATGTTCGTCTATCCCTCCAATTTTGGCATAAAAGCGAGCCGATTTGCTTAGTAACGTGTTATCTGAAAGCCGCCATCAATGAGGAATATGATGTTATTTGGAAAAGGAGGACGAT
>DBJWYX010000368.1:0-2214 GCA_052360825.1 Candidatus Wunengus sp. YC64 | reverse complement strand
AAAAACTTGCAAGTACATACATAATACATACAAAAATTAGTAATAAAGTAATTCCGTTATATTTTATTTGTTGGACCATGTATGTGTAATGGAAGAGGGGTGTTTCGATTCATCGAAACTCCCCTCTTTGTAGTATTTGTTACGAAAATACCCCTCACCCAGACCCTCTCCCGCAAGGGGCGAGGGAGCTTTCCCTCCCTTGCTTGTCCTGAGCAAAGTCGAAGGAATGGGAGGGATTGAGGGAGGGTGATCTATTTTCATGGTCTTTTGTGAGCCTTCGGCTCATGAGGGTTTATTCAGGATTATGAAACTAAAAAAACTGGAATTATTCGGATTTAAGTCTTTTGCTGAAAAAACAGAAATCCTCTTTGAAGATGGAATAACCGTCATTGTAGGGCCAAACGGTTGCGGAAAGAGTAATGTCATTGACGCCGTCAAGTGGGTGCTGGGTGAGCAAAGCGCGAAATCACTCAGAGGCAACGAAATGGCAGACGTGATATTTAACGGGACTGATAAACGCCCATCCCTCGGTTATGCAGAGGTCTCCCTGACCATTCAAAACAATAAAGGTCTTTTGCCGCTCGAATATACCGAGGTGTGCATTACCCGCCGTTTGTATACTTCGGGCGAATCTGAGTATCTTGTCAATAAACAAGCAAGCCGGTTAAAAGACATTCGGGAGCTTTTCCTTGATACAGGTTTCAGTACAAACGCATATTCTGTCATTGAGCAGGGCAATGTAGAAGCCTTGTTGCAGGCGGATTCTCACGAGAGGCGATTTTTATTTGAAGAAGCCGCTGGCATCAGCAAATTTAAGGCGCGTAAAAAATCCGCCCTGAGTAAGCTTGAACACGTTGAGCAGAACCTACTCAGGGTTGGCGATATTATAGAGGAATTACAAAAACAACTCCGTTCGGTAAAAATCCAGGCATCCAGGGCGCGTAAATATCAGGAATATGTGGAACATTTAAAAAAATTAAAGGTCGGCCTTTCGCTGAGAAACTACCGGGAACTTAAAGGCAAAAAGGCGTCTGTCTCAGAGCAAATTGGCCAGATTGAAGAGCAGAGCAAGGAGACGGCTGAGGATATTAACGAACTTGAGATTCAAATACATGAGATTGAAGATGCGATAGAACAGTTAGCGCAGCAGTTATCGCAGATGCAAACCGACATGATGAATCTTGAGTCTCAAATATCAAAAAATCAGGATAAAGTAAAATACGACCATGAACGCATAAAAGAGCTGGATACTCAACGCGAAAAATATAGTGAGCAGCAAAAAAGCCTGGAAAATAAGGTATCCGAAACAAACAATAAGGTCACAGAAACGAAGACGTTGCTGAACGCCTTAGAGCAGGAAATTTCAAGGCTTGTCGAAGTCCAGAAAACAAAAGAAACGGAACAGAAGCAAATCGTTTTTGAATGTGATTTGTTGTATCAAGGCATTGAAGAGAAGAAGTCTGAAGTCATTTCCATCCTTCAAAAGGAATCCAGCCTCCAGAATGAGATTGGCAGCCTGTCCACCGAGAATGATGCCCTGAAAAGCCGAAAAATGCGGCTTGCAAAGCGGCAAGAGGAAATTCAAACATTCGTGGAGACCTTGATTTCCAAACATCATGAAACCACGAATGAAAAAAACGCATTGACGGATGAATTTAACAGTTTAGACCAAAAATTATCTGCCTCAAAAGGACGCATCCAGGAACTGGTTAGTAGCGTACGGTCTTTGGATGAACAAATCAATCAGCAGAAGCAACTGCAGAGCAGCAAAACTTCCCGATATGAAGTCCTCATGGATTACGAAATGCGGTCAGAGGGAGTCGGGGCAGGCGCAATGGCTGTCCTGGAAGAAGCAAAAAAGAACGACGCTTCGGTAAAAGGAATAAAGGGCATGATAGCCGATCTCCTGAAAGTCGATCTACCGTATGCACTCGCTATCGAAACCGCCCTGGGTGAAAGGGTGCAGGGCATTGTTACGGATACTACCGACAATGCCGTTCAGGCGCTTACATTCCTGCAAAAGAACCAGAAGGGACATGCCATCTTTTTCCCGTTAGACAGAGTAAACAGCCATACGGCCGTTCCAGAAGAAATCCTGCAAAAACCCGATGTTGTGGGTATTGCCAGCAAGTTGGTAAACGGCACAGAAGAGGTTTGCAAGGTTATTGGCGGTTTTTTAAATAATACAATCGTTGTAAAGAATCTTAATGCTGC
>DBJWYX010000367.1:0-2234 GCA_052360825.1 Candidatus Wunengus sp. YC64 | reverse complement strand
AGGAAGCGCTTATCCAGATAGACATGTCGGAATACATGGAAAAACATAATATTTCCCGATTGATTGGCGCGCCCCCAGGCTATATCGGCTATGAAGAAGGGGGACAGCTGACAGAAAAGATTCGCCGTCGTCCTTATGCCGTTGTATTGCTGGATGAAATTGAGAAGGCTCATCCTGATGTATTCAATATGTTGTTGCAGATTATGGAAGACGGGAAGCTGACCGATAGTTTTGGCCGTCACGTAGATTTCCGCAATGTGGTCATTATTATGACTTCCAATATTGGAGCTGACGTTATTAAAAACCAGGCATCTTTAGGCTTTAAAAAGGTGACTGATGGACATACCTACGAGGCGATGAAGGAGCAACTAAAAAAAGAGGTTGACAAGCACTTCCGTCCAGAGTTTATAAACAGGGTTGACAATATCATCGTCTTCAAACCACTGAATAAAGAGGATTTGAAGAAGATTATTGAAATTGAATTAAAGAACGTGAAAAAGAGGCTGGATAATTACAACATCAGCATAACTTTAACGGACGAGGTATTAGATTTTCTCATAGAGAAGGGGTATAATCAGAACTTTGGCGCACGTCCCCTTCGAAGGGCGATAGAAAATTATTTAGAAGACCCTCTCTCAGAAGAAATACTGCAGGGTAGATTTGAAGGAAAGAAACATGTAAAGGCACGGGTACAGGATGGTAAACTGGTCTTTGATGAGGTAGTTGAGAGTCCGGAACCTGCGCTGGCAAATGCTGAAAGTAGCCTATAAATGAGACGAATCAAATAGAGATAATTAAAGGGAAGAGTCGAACTCTTCCCTTTTTTATTTTATGGGATAGTGGTAACAGAACAATTTTTACCATTCATCGATATGGCCAAGACAGGTGTGGTTTATGTTTGTCAGCATTGCGGCTGGAAAAGCCTCAAATGGGTCGGGCGCTGTGGGGGTTGTGGCGAATGGGACTCAACTGTTGAAGAAATGAGCGCCGGCGCCGGTTTAGGTTGTAAATCAGTTACCCTCAATCGTGAACTGCCTCAGCCGATAACAAATGTACAATTACTTGAGTGTCCCTGCATAGAGACGGGGATGAAAGAATTTGACAGAATTTTAGGCGGGGGACTCATTGTTGGTTCGGCAGTATTGGTTGGAGGGACGCCTGGAATAGGCAAATCCACACTTCTTTTACAGGTATGCCAGTATATCAGCCAGAAAGGATACACCACTCTTTATGTAACAGCGGAAGAGTCCGTAGCTCAAACCAAACTTCGGGCTGAGAGGTTATCCATCCTGTCAGATAATTTGCTGGTCGTTGCAGAAACGAATCTGGACTTTATCCTGGAAAATGTCCACAACACCCATCCAACCCTGGTCGTGATTGATTCTATTCAGATGATTTATAAACCGCAATTGGAATCTTCCCCGGGAACAGTTTCGCAGGTGCGTCAATGTGCTCATGAGTTGATCTTCAATGCCAAGTCAACGGGGTCTGCCATCTTTCTTGTGGGACATGTAACCAAGGAGGGGATTATTGCCGGTCCTAAAGTATTGGAACATATGGCCGACACGGTTTTATATTTTGAAGGAGAAAAATTCCAGTGCTATCGCATCCTGAGAGTGGTCAAGAATAGGTTTGGTTCTACCGATGAAATCGGGATTTTCGAGATGCGAAAAAATGGATTGCAGCCGGTGGATAATCCTTCTGAAATCTTTATTTCACAAGGAAGAAGGATCAGCGCCGGTTCTGCGATTATTTCGTGCATGGAAGGAACTCGCGCATTATTGGTTGAGATACAGGCGCTTGTTACAAGGGCAAACTTTGGCATACCAGAACGAAAAGTTAGCGGCGTAGATTATAATCGGGTTTCGATGATTCTTGCCATCCTTGAAAAACGGATAGGGTTAAAGCTTGGCGGACAGGATATTTTTGTGAATATCGTAGGTGGTGTTCAGGTAGATGAACCGGCAGCCGATCTCGGTATTGCCATGACGATTGCATCAAGTTTTAAGGAGAAGGCAATATCTCCTGACACTGTATTTGTTGGAGAAGTAGGGCTTGGCGGGGAGGTTCGCAGTGTAAACCAGATTGAAATCCGATTAAAAGAGGCGCAAAGATTGGGTTTCAAAAAGGCCGTTATTCCGAAGGACAATGCAAAAGGTATGGGCAAGGATTTTGGGATAGAGTTGATCGAGGTATGTTATCTTTCTGAGGCAGTAGAAATTATAGGATAAATT
>DBJWYX010000366.1:0-2248 GCA_052360825.1 Candidatus Wunengus sp. YC64 | reverse complement strand
CCGGGCCCTGAATAAAGAAGTAGAGACGTTATTTATAATGACCAGCGAACAATACTCGTTCCTGAATTCAACGTTAATCCGGGAAGCCGTAAGCCTGGGAGGCACTGTAAATCAATTTGTTCCGGCCGACGTTGAAAAACGTTTGAAAGAAAAATTTAAGCATATGTATGGAAAGAATTCTTAATGAAAATCAATGTCATGGTGATTGGCGATATCGTAGGAAAGCCGGGACGCATTATATTAAAAGACAAGTTAAAGGCTTTTATAGACAGGGAAGATATACATTTTTGTATTGCTAACGGAGAAAATGCAGCGGCGGGCGCCGGCATCACAGAGGATATAGCTGCGGAATTGTTTTCTTATGGCATTGACGTTATAACCACCGGCGATCACGTTTGGGATAAAAAAGAAATTCTGCATGCCTTAGAAACGAACAAAAACATCATTAGACCGGCGAATTATTCACCGCTAGCCATTGGAAAAGGCTATGTTGTAGCGAAATCCAGGCGGGGAGAACCGATCGGTGTGATTAATTTACTGGGTCGGGTGTTTATGAAACCCATAGATTGTCCTTTCCGGGCAGTGGATGAGATTCTGAAGAATATATCGAGGGAGACGAACGTCATTTTTGTGGATATGCATGGAGAGGCGACTTCTGAAAAGATTGCAATGGGATGGTATTTGGATGGTAAGGTAAGCGCCGTTGTCGGCACGCATACCCACGTGCCTACTGCAGATGAAAGGGTCTTACCTAAAGGAACGGCCTTTATCAGTGATTTGGGGATGACGGGCCCTCACGAGTCCGTTCTGGGAAGAAAGATCGAATGTGTTTTAAAGGCTATTGTGACGCAGATGCCAACCCGATTTGACGTGGCGGAAAAGGACGTTCGCATAAATGGTGTAAAGGTGGTCGTTGACAGCCAAACGGGAAGGGCTGATAGCATAAAGAGGATTGAAATCAAAGAGGGTGATTGAATGAATTTCGCAAGAATACTGCCCATACTGCCGGATACGGTAACAGGTCGAAACAAGATACTCACGATTTCCGAACTCACCCGAAGGATTCGTGGTTCACTCGAACAGGATTTTTTTAATGTATGGGTTGTGGGGGAGGTTTCCAATTTAAAAAAACCAACATCCGGGCATGTGTATCTGACGTTAAAAGACGCCGGCGCACAACTCCAGGCCGTCATGTTTAAATTTATTGCAAACACCGTAAAATTTGAGCTAAAGGATGGGATGGAGGTCCTGGCCTTTGGTTCTATTACGGTGTACGAGGCTCGCGGTCAATATCAATTGGTCATCGAAAAGATTGAACCAAAAGGTATTGGTGCGTTACAATTGGCTTTTTTACAATTAAAGGAGCGTCTCGAAAAGGAGGGTTTGTTTGATCCGGCACATAAAAAACCACTTCCGATGGTTCCTCAAAAAATTGCCGTTGTAACATCCCTGACAGGCGCTGCAATCAGAGATATCTTGAATGTAATTAACAGGAGATTTGCCAACGTAGAGATTCTCATCTATCCGGTAAAAGTACAGGGGGAAGGCGCTGCATTGGAGATTGCCAGGGCGATTAAGGATTTGAATACGCTCCCGGATATAGACGTAATGATTGTGGGCAGAGGAGGAGGCAGCTTAGAGGATTTATGGGCGTTTAACGAAGAAGTGGTCGCACGGAGTATTTATGCCTCAAAAATTCCCGTTATCTCCGCAGTGGGGCATGAGATTGATGTAACTATTTCAGATTTAGTCGCTGACAAACGAGCGCTTACACCCACAGAGGCCGGTGAACTGGTTGTTCCACATTACGACCAGGTGAAGGATTCGTTGGAAAAAATTAAGGCTAGACTTATACAAGCGTTATATAATAAAATAATGATTATCAGAAACAGTCTTATGGGAGTTAAAAATAGTTTCCCGTTCAAGAGACCATTGGACAAGATTCTGAGATTACAGCAAAGGTTGGACGAGATTGTACAAAGGCTTGCTTCTGTAACTAAGCATTCACTGGAATTAGAGCGGGAACGGCTCGTTGGTTTAGCAAACCGACTGGATAGCGTAAGTCCTTTAAAAGTGCTGAATAGAGGTTACTCTATCACAACTGGCGTAGCGGATGATAAACCCATCAAGTCTGTCGAAGGATTAGCTTTAGGGAAAAAATTAAAAACACGTTTTTTCCATGGCGGTATAGTATCTTCAGTAGTTGAGATATTGAAATAGGGTATCAGTTCCCCCCCTCCCCTAACCC
>DBJWYX010000365.1:0-2257 GCA_052360825.1 Candidatus Wunengus sp. YC64 | reverse complement strand
CTTACGAACTCGTCAGAAAGATGAGGGCTTCTATATGCGTACTCGGTCCCTTATTAAGCAAAAGACACAAAGCAAAGGTATCGTACCCCGGAGGGTGCGTTATCGGCCAGAGACCTGTCGATTTGCATATAAATGGCCTTAGGGCATTGGGCGCCCGGATTGAAACGACGGAAGGTTATATAAATGCTTCAGCAGATAGACTAAAAGGCACGGAAATTTCTCTGAAAGGAAAATACGGTTCGACCGTGCTGGGAACTTGTAATGTCATGTCAGCGGCAGTATTGGCCGAAGGAACAACAATCATTGAGGACGCAGCCCGAGAACCTGAAGTACAAGACCTTGCAAACTTTTTAAACAAGGCAGGCGCAAAAATTTCCGGGATTGGTGAAAACAAATTAACCATTGAAGGCGTTCAGGAATTACACGGAATCGATTATGAAATCATCCCGGACCGGATTGAAGCAGGCACATTCATGATTGCGGGCGCCATTACAAAGGGCGACATTATCCTGGAAAATGTGCGGGCAGACCATCTTACCGCTGTAATCGATAAATTAAAAGAAATCGGCGTAGAAATAAATACCATCGGCAACAGCATCCGGGTCAAAGGAAATAATCTATACCATAATGTCGACATAACCACATTACCCTATCCCGGCATGCCTACCGATATGCAGGCTCAATTTATGGCCTTGTTATGTACGGTAGAGGGAAAAAGTATTATAACCGAAAAGATATTTACTGACAGATTTATGCATGTGCCGGAATTAGTAAGGATGGGGGCAGATATCCGGGTGGAGGTGTCGAGTGCGATCATACGAGGGACGCCGTATCTATCCGGCGCCAATGTGATGATCTCCGATCTGCGCGCCGGCGCAGGACTCGTGCTTGCCGGCCTGGTGGCTAAAGGGACAACAACCATCGATCGCGTTTATCATTTAGATCGGGGCTATGAGCGACTCGAAGAACGGCTATCCAAACTAGGGGCTGTTATAAAACGCATTCATTGAAATAGCTCAAAATTATGGTATAATTTTCACACACCATAGAATACACACCACAATTGTATGGAATCAGTGCTATAGTTTAATAACATTAGGCTGCTTTTTTACGAACACCCTATATACGATTCATTGCAAGGGGAAAGAATTCTGAAATGGATGAGAAAAAGATTTTTCCCTGCTCATAACGTGCAATTTACACAAATGTTACTACGATTTTTAACATTAAATTTATCTAATCGGAATACTTATCTATCCATATCACATACTGAGCAATTATGAAGCAGGAATAAAACTTGCATTTCCCATAAAAGCAATGCTTTTTTAAATTATTGAAAGAAATTTATGGGGATTTTATGGATACGGAATTCAAGAAACCTGTCATTCTGGTTGTTGATGATGAATCTGATATGTGTGAAATGCTTGTTACTATACTTTACGAGGAAGGTTATGTAACTGACATAGTAAACAGCGGAAAGGATGCCGTCAAAAAGGTAAAGGATGGAGGTGTAGATTTTGTATTACTGGATATTATGATGCCTGAAATGGGTGGTATTGAGACCCTTCGGCAGATCAAGGCCGTTCGGCATGATATTCCTGTTGTGATGATCACTGCCTACGCAACGCTGAAGACGGCTCAGGAATCCATGAGGTTTGGGGCGTATGACTACATAACCAAACCATTTAACCTCGGATGTGTCAGGGAGGTTATAAAACAGGGGCTAGAGGAACAATACACTAACACGTAGACGATGGGACGACGACTTATCTATATACCGATCATTCATACAGAAGTTGATATGGGCTCATTGGCAGAGCCATTAAAAAAAGAATATATTAAAAAGTACGGTATGCATAAGTGGGAGCAACACCTGAAAAAAATAAACGATCTCTGGACGGGCATTGAAGAACGTTTAAATCAAAAAAATCTTCGTTATAATCAGGTCAAGGTCTATCAGGATGGTTTGCCCGTCTGCGGAAAAGAATTACAAATTGTGCAGGATATAGCAAATAGCGGAGGCAGAAATCATCAACTGCTGTTAGAACTCATCCAAAAGGGGGCAACCCTAATGGGGACCGAAGACCCGGCATTATTGATAAAAGAATATCAACTAATCAAAGATGCAGCCGCGCTAAAAGGCGCTGAAAAAGGCGCAGATGGGCGTTCTAACTACCTGGCAGAACGAGATGCTTTTATAGCGAATCGAATTGATAAGACTTTAAAGGACGGCGAAACCGGTGTCCTTTTTCTGGGG
>DBJWYX010000364.1:0-2265 GCA_052360825.1 Candidatus Wunengus sp. YC64 | reverse complement strand
ATATTTAGCGAGGTCGTATACCAGTTCTTTGGTCGTGGTGAGAAACGCAAACTTATCGTATTAAGCGATGACGAGTATAGGAAAGAACTTGACATCGAGGGGGGGGAAAGGCTTTTATCTCTGCTTCAGAACAGGGGGTTTAACATCCCTGCTGCCTGCGGCGGTATGGCCACGTGTGGACAGTGCAAGGTAAAACTCCACACAGATGTCGGGTTTTATACGTCCGTAGAGACGCCACATTTTGATATGAGAACAAGGGAAACTGCCCGGAAATTCCTGGATCAAAAGGTTGGTGATGGATACGTGCGACTGGCATGTCAGGTCAGGGTGGAAAAGGATGTAAGTCTGTACCTGCCCAAAGATACCCTGCACGTTAAAAAATACACTGCCCGTGTTATTAAGAAAATACCCATTACCAGCGACAAGATGGAGATGTGGCTAAAACCTTCAAAACCCATTCAATACAAGCCCGGTCAATATATCCAGCTTGCCATTCCTGATGACTTTGCAGAAGAACATTATAAAAAATACGGGCATTTGATTAAGGAGGCATGCCAGAAATTAGGGAAAGAGTTCGTTCCCTATGTGCCAGGCACAACGCTGTACAGGGGCTATTCCCTTGCCTCTGTAGAACCAGACCTTTTGAAACTCATCGTTCGCATGGCTCCGGTAGATGCATGCATGCCTCTGGATAAGGGGGGGCCTCCTTGCATAGGGCCTAGTTGTATTCATACTTATATCCAGGAACAAAGCCTTTGGAATTTTTTCCTTGGCGAAAAGATACGTTTCACAGGTCCGTACGGTCATTTTATGTTAAAAGAACAACCGCACACCGCCGTATTTGTCGCCGGTGGAGCGGGTTTGGCGCCCATACTGGCGGTTATGGAGCAATGGTTTCAGGAAGGGAGACAAGACAAGGCCATATTTTTCTTAGGTGAAAGACGATTCCAGGATATTCCAACGGTCTATTTGCCCAAGTGGTTAAAGTGGGAACGAACGAACCCCAACTTTCAATTTGTACCGGTACTTTCCGGGGCATTTCGCGGCGACAATCCTGCTGAAATGAACGATGTGGACAAAAAATGTTTTTATAATGTTTCTGAGGCAGACAGGCAGATTATCAAAGAACAGGGGCTTGTGGGCGAACAGGGAGACCAGTGGAAAGGTCAGGTTGGTTTCATCGGACCGCTCCTGAGAAAATATCTCTCACCCGACGCGAATATAGCGTTTTACCTCTGTGGGCCTGCGCCCATGACCGTTACCGTTATTGATTCAGCCGCTAACGTACTGAATTTGAAAAAAGAAAATGCCCTGTTTGACGACTTTACTGGCACTTTGACCCCTTCTGTTGACCTCCTCTATCAAAAGCTCGAAATCAAAGAAAAGATATCTGGTTTAAACATACCCAATGCCGATAAGCTCTTCGAAAAGATCAGTAACACCCTCATTATCCAGTTGATATTGAAGGACAAGATCGATGCAAGCTACGATTTCCTCAAACAAGTAAGAGAAATACTTGACAGATCACCACAGGAATTGGAACCAATGCTTCTTTCCTATAAGAGCTAACTACAAAAAACAAACCACTGAAACACGGAGGAACAGAAACACAGAAAAAGGATTTTATAAGTTATTTCTCTGTGCCTCAGGGCCTTTGTGGTAAATATAAGATTATAGAATGAATTTTCATGAGATATATAGTCTTAACTATCATCTTCTTTTGCTCTTGTCTGGTTACTTCTAAAATGTATTCACAAGATTATTTTCCTATTACAGAATTCAGTAGCAAGGAACTGGCCAAGGGTGAGCCTTTGGGCTGGAAGACCCACAAAGGCATTTGCCGAGAGATTAAAAACAGGATTATGCCCAGGATAGTTGAAATTGAAGGCAGAGAGATGCTGTATGTAAATGCCAATGATAACGGTGCGATCCTTTTCAAGCCGGTCCGTCTGAATCCGAAAGCATACCCCTTTTTGAGCTGGAACTGGAAGATATCCAATATAATACCAGAAAGCAGAGAAAAGGAAGAGGGGGGTGACGATTATCCTGCGGCTGTGTGCGTGGTTTACGGAAAAACATTTTTCTCCATACCCTACACGTACAGGATATTAATCTACGTGTATGGAAATAACTTACCTGTGGGTGAGAGATTTGATAATCCCTGTGAAGCTAAAGCTAAAATGATTGTCGTACAAAGTGGGGCGCAAGACGCGGGCAAATGGCTCAGTTACAAGGTAAACCATTACCAGGACTATATGCAGGAAT
>DBJWYX010000363.1:0-2274 GCA_052360825.1 Candidatus Wunengus sp. YC64 | reverse complement strand
ACAAAGAAAGTTTACTACGCCTGGTAGATAGTTTGCACAGGGATAAAGAGATTGCAAAGGATGTTGTGTTTCAAGGCATCGAATCTGCCCTGACTACAGCAGCCCGGAAGCATTTTAAATCCCCGGAAGCGATATCTATTCAGATTGATAGGCATACGGGAGAGATCGTGGCTATGGATGGCGATCGTAAAATCGACCCTTCCGAGCTTGGCAGGATCACTGCGCAAACTGCGAAACAGGTGATCATTCAAAAAATACGCGAAGCCGAGCGAGACGTTATCTATGAAGATTATAATAGCCGGAAGGGCGCTATCGTCAGTGGTACGGTTCAAAGGTTTGAAGGCTCTACCATGGTTGTCAATCTGGGTAAAACAGAAGGTGTCTTACATAAATCAGAACAAATTGCAGACGAGCATTACAATACGGGTGAGCGAATCAGGGCGACCGTATTTGACGTGAAGAAGGTAGGCACACGGGTAAGAATAATGCTCTCAAGGGCACATACCGATTTCGTGAGGAGGCTTTTTGAATTAGAAGTGCCTGAAATAGCGGAAGGTACGATTGAAATTAAAGCATTGGCAAGAGAGCCTGGCCATAGGACCAAGATCGCTGTAGCCTCAAGTGATTCGAATGTTGATTGTGTCGGAGCTTGTGTGGGAGTGCGTGGGTCAAGGATTAAAAATATCGTGGATGAATTGAACGGAGAGAAGATTGATATTATCAGGTGGAGTGATGAACCCGAAGTGCTGCTGCCTAATGCGCTGAAACCTGCAGAAGTTTCCGGGATTATTCTGTCATCAGAGAATCAGGTCGCAACCATTGTGGTGCCGAATGACCAACTTTCTCTGGCAATAGGCAAAAGGGGACAGAACGTGCGTCTTGCGTCTCGTTTAACTGCGTGGGATATTGATATCATAACAGAATCGGAACTTGAAGAAAGGCAGAAAGTCAGTGCCTTGGAAACCACAGAAGTCGCTGGGTCGAACAAAGCACCCTCTGATAATTTAAATGCAACTCCTCCGGATGCTGGGACTACAGAAGTCGTTGAAACTGGTGGCGATAAGGAAGATGCATAATTTTATTAGGGTATTTGATTTATAAGTTTAGGAGTTTAAATGGAAAAAATTCGGATCAGTTCACTTGCTAAAGAGCTTGGGGTAAAGAGCAACCTGTTAATTGAGAAGTGCCATGAAAAGGGGTTGACTCATGTTGCTCACCATGCAAATACCCTGTTGCCTGAGCAAGCAGAAATGATAAGAAAATTGTTCCAACCAGCGGCAAAGGTAACGCCTCAGAAAGAAGTGCCTAAAGTAAAAGAGGCCGCCACGACACAGACCGTTGAACAAAAGAAAGAAATCAAAGTGTCACCGCCTGCCAGCCCAACCACTCATGTTACTCAGGTTGTTCAACCGCACAAAGTTGTTAGAATTCATAAGGGTATACCGCAGCAACCACACGTTGTAAAAGTAACTCCGGTAAAAACAATATGGAAGAAGAGACATCCGTCAGGTTTCGTATCACAGAAGAGGAGGGAACATGGAGAGGAAGTTGCAGAATCAAAGAAGACGACAGTTAAAAAAGAAACAAAGGTTGTTATGGAAGTGCCTATAACCGTAAAAGACCTTTCTTCTAAATTGGGGATTCGTGCAAACGAGATTATAACCAAGTTACTCCTTGAGCACAATATTCGTACAACAATCAATCAGATTCTAAGTGAAGAGATTGTCCAATTATTAGGTGTCGAATATGGAGTAGATATTGAAATTAGAAAAAAGGAGAAGGCAGAAGAACAGGACTTTTTAAATGAGCAGATTTCAACAAAGGTCGAAGATATGGTAAATCGGGCTCCTATTGTAACTTTCCTGGGGCATGTAGACCATGGGAAGACCTCGCTCCTTGATAGTATCCGTCAAACAAATGTAGCTGCAGGAGAGGTGGGAGGAATCACTCAACACATAGGCGCTTATAAGGTCGAGACGAACGGGAAGCATGTTGTGTTTCTGGATACGCCCGGTCATGAGGCTTTTACCGCAATGAGGGCAAGAGGTGCGAATATTACCGATGTGGTCGTGCTTGTTGTGGCGGCTGATGATGGTGTAATGCCGCAGACGGAAGAGGCGTTAAACCATGCCAAGGCAGCTAACGTCCCAATTGTTGTGGCGTTGAATAAAATTGATAAACCAGGTGCCAACCCGTTGCGAGTCAAACAGCAACTTGCAAGCCTGGATTTGAGTCCGGAAGATTGGGGCGGAAAGACGCAGTTTGTTGAGACTT
>DBJWYX010000362.1:0-2283 GCA_052360825.1 Candidatus Wunengus sp. YC64 | reverse complement strand
GAAAAAAGATTGCTTTGCTTATAGCTCGTAATGACATTTCTCAACAGTCATTGCGAGGAGTAAAGCGACTAAGCAATCCCAGTGATAGAATGGCATATAAGTTTATCGCTGGATTGACGTATAATATTATTGATAATTTATGAATCCTAGTTTTTTTATACAAAACATTCCTATATATGGAGATTTGATCCTCTCCCCGATGGCTGGATTCTCTGACATCCCGTTTCGGCTGATCTGTCGTGAATTCGGGATGGCTATGAGTTACACAGAGGTGGTTTCCATGGATGGAGTGCTGTGGAAAAATCCAAAAACCTTCAAGATACTTGATTTCAGACCGGTTGAACGTCCCGTTACGTTTCAGATTCTTGGAAATGACGAAGATAAAATTACCGAAGCCTGTCGTATAATAGAACCTTTAGGACCTGATATTATAGATGTTAACATGGGTTGCTCAGTTTCTGACATTGCCGGCAAAGGGGCAGGCGCAGGGCTTCTCAAAGACACTTCAAAGATTGGCCGTATTTTCAGTAAACTCACTAAGGCTTTGCGCGTCCCCGTAACCGGCAAGATTCGACTGGGATGGGACAATAAGTCCCGAAATTATCTGGAAGTAGCCCGAATTCTCGAAGACAATGGCGCTTCTCTCATTGCCGTACACGGACGAACACGGTCGCAGTTCTTTTTCGGCAAGGCAGATTGGGATGCAATTGCAGAAGTCAAACAAGCTGTAAAGATACCCGTTATTGGCAATGGTGACGTAAAATGCGTGGAAGACATAGAGCGAATCAAACGTCATACAGGTTGCGATGGGGTAATGATTGGACGTGCCGCAATTGGTCATCCATGGATTTTTCAATACAAGGATAGGAATCACGTCTCTTTTCACGAGAAGATAGAACTCATAAAACGACATTTATCGCATATGCTTGAATATTACGGGCAGGACATTGGTGTTATCCTTTTTCGTAAACATGTGATCAAGTACATCATGGGTATGCATAATGCGACTGAACTGCGTCCTAACCTGGTAAAATGCACAAGTTCTGCGGAGATTCTTGATCTGATTGCATCTCATATAGATCGAATTCAAAATCATGAAGCGGCGTAATAAAATTTTGGACACAGATTGGCTGAATTTTAATTCAGACAGGATTAACTGGATAGACAAGATAATAACTAAAGTGAATGTCATAAATAAGTAAACATAATGTTACCACCATGTCATTCCCGCGAAAGTGGGAATCCAGAAAAATAAAGTAGAAAACTGGATTCCTGCTTTCGCAGGAATGACAACTTTCTTTTGCTGTCTACTATAAGAATAGCCTTATATTTGTGAAAAATGGGACGAGCTTTACAGAATAGGTTAGATAAAATGAAATCAAAATATCCTGTAAATCCTGTCTAAATAACAGAAAGGAATAAATGAAGACTGGTGTAATACTAATTTCGCATGGCAGTAAATTAAACAGCGGTAATGACGGTTTATTTAAGGTAGCTGACATGCTGCGTGCAATGAATCGGTGGGACGTGGTAGAGGCCGCCTTTCTCCAATTGGCGGAACCGGGATTCCCTGAAGTTGTAAAACAGACTGTGGGAAGCGGTGTGGACCGAATTGTCGTGGTACCGCTACTGCTCTTTAAGGGAAATCATGTCTTCAAAGATATCCCTGAAATGTTGGAAAACGAAAAATCGAAATATCCGCAAGTCGAGTTCATTTACGCCAATAACATCGGCGCAGATGAGCGGATAGCCCTGATTGCAGCCGATCGCATTCACGAGGTGTTGATAGAAAAACAATACGGAAGCAAACAACGCCTGGAACAACCACAGGCCATAGTTGATGAGAGCTTCGAGATCATCGATAAGCTAGTCGATTTGGAGTCCGTGCCGGAACTTCATAGACCGATTATCCAGCGCGCCATTCACGCCACGGGTGATACGGAATACGCATACAATTTAATTTTCCACCCGAAGGCTGTCGAGGCAGGCATTCATGCATTGAAAGGCGGGAAAAACATTCTTACTGATGTAAACATGGTAAAATCCGGAATCAGTAAAAGCCCGGTAGAAAAATTCGGGGGAAGGATAATCTGTAAGATTGCAGACAAGTCTGTTATCGACGAGGCAAAGAATTTAGGGAAAACCAGGGCAGCAACAGCTATGCGACTGGCTACAAATGAAATGAAGGACGGCATTGTGGTCATTGGCAATGCCCCTACCGCCCTGTTTGAACTCATTGACCTGATAAAAAAAGGGTCAGCCCAACCATCCCTCGTAATAGGT
>DBJWYX010000361.1:0-2297 GCA_052360825.1 Candidatus Wunengus sp. YC64 | reverse complement strand
CTGATACGCATGCACTTCCCATCCATCCTACCCAATTGTATTCGTTTCTTTCAGATGTTGCGCTTTTCTTTATCCTCAGTGTGTTCTTTAAATATCGGAAGAGGAATGGAGAGGTTTTTTTGCTCTTTGGAATAATTTATCCCATCATAAGATTTTGCATGGAAGCGCTCCGAAGTGATAACCCGCTGTTCTTCAATCTTTTCACCATAGCTCAAATTATAAGCATCTCCATGTTTGTAATATCCGTGCCGCTTTTTGTCATCTCAAGGATTAAGCCGACAATGAGTATTTCCAAAACATAAACATAAGACATGTCATTCCCGCTAAAAGCATGCTGGAATGACATGCGATGCACAAGATACTTTGAATCCTGTATGTCAAGGTAGATTTTGAACAGAGAATAACAATCAGTTCAACTTTGCAGGTTCTTTTATCCGGATGCCGTCATCCATCATCTGTAATTTGTGAACGAGTTTTTCTTCTATAAACAGTCGAAATGTCGCTCGTTCATCGTCAAATCGGCTGTTTATGATATTGGCGTGTTCATGAAGATACGCAATTAATTTTCCATTGGCAGTGCTGCAGGAAAGTTCTACGTCAATGAAATTCTTTTCGAGCATTTCTATAATTTTGCGTTTCAGGTCTTCTATGCCCTGGTGAGT
Source organism: Candidatus Wunengus sp. YC64 (assembly GCA_052360825.1). Taxonomy (GTDB): domain Bacteria; phylum Planctomycetota; class Brocadiia; order Brocadiales; family Brocadiaceae; genus Wunengus. Next base: position 1,635 of record DBJWYX010000361.1, on the reverse strand, counting down.
CTTCGCGGAGATCATAACGCAATCCTTGTAACGACTCCGAAGCAGCGGAATAACAGCCTCTTCCTTCACGGCATCTATTTTATTAAATACCATAATGGTCGGTTTATTGTCACATCCGAGTTCCTTCAATACAGTATTAACAGCCTCGATCTGATTATGAATCGCAGGAGAACTTGTATCTACAACATGGAGGAGAAGATCAGCGTGCCGGGCTTCTTCCAAAGTTGCTTTAAAGGAAGAAACGAGATGGTGTGGTAATTTCTTAATAAAACCGACGGTATCGCTTACCAAAAATTTTTTCCCATTTTCCAATTTGCATACGCTTGTTTTTGTGTCAAGGGTTGCAAATAATTTGTCTTCTACAAAGGTATCGATCTCCGTCAATGCGTTCATTAATGTGGACTTTCCGGCATTGGTGTATCCCACAATGGATACCGTGAAAAATTCTTTCCGCGATGCGACCAGCCGTTCCTGCCGCTTTTCAATTTCATGTAACTTTTTTCTGAGTTCGTGAATCTTTTTCGACACGATGCGTTTATCGACTTCCAGTTGTTTTTCACCAGGCCCCCTCGTTCCGATACCTCCTTCGATCCTGGAAAGGTGCGTCCACATCCGCTTTAACCTGGGTTTTGTATACTCTAATTGGGCCAACTCTACCTGGAGTTTTGCCTGAAATGTCTTTGCGCGGGTGGCAAATATATCGAGGATTAATTCACTCCTGTCAATTACTTTTTCATCAATGACCTTTTCCAGGTTTTTGACCTGTGCCGGGGCAAGGTCGTCGTCACAAATAAGCACATCAACGTCCATTTCCTTTGCGATCCTGGATAGTTCAACGGCTTTCCCCTTTCCGATGTAATACACAGGATCAATACTTACCCTGTTTTGAACTACCGTGTATACAATGTTTGCGCCGGCAGTTTCTGCCAAACGACGGAGTTCGTCTAATGGTTCTTCACTGCTATTGCGATCCTCTGACAGCATAACCCTGAAAAGGATGGCTCGCTCAGCCCTTACGGTAAATGCGGTATCTTTTAGTTTCACTTAAATTATGAACTCCATTAATTGGCTAATAAGATAAGATCTCTAATCGAAAATTTTGGGTAACAGTTCAGCACCCCCACCTGACCTCCCCTCTCGAGGGGGAGGAAATGTTTTTCCCCGCCCCTGGTGGGAGGGGTTAGGGGAGGGGGGTGAATTGATTCGATTTTATTTATCTGTGTAATCCGTGTAATCGTTCGACTGAGCGCTCACGACGAAGTCTGTGGTTCCAAAAATTTTAATCTACAACCGGCTCAGAATAATCCTTGCATCCACGGCCTTTATGCCTTTCGGATACACAAGGACAGGATTCAAGTCAATTTCCTTAATTTCTTCAATTGATGTCATTATATGTGATACTTGTAAAATAGCTTGTGATAATGCAGCGATATCCAGCGGCTCGGTGTTTCTAAAACCCTTCAGGATTTTAGATCCTTTTATTTCGTGAATCATATCCAGCGCCTCGTATTCCTCCAGAGGGGCGATACGGAAGGATACGTCTTTGTAAATCTCAACAAAAATACCGCCCAGCCCAAACATCACAGCCGGGCCAAATTGAGGGTCTCTAAGTCCGCCGACAATAACTTCTGTTGA
>DBJWYX010000360.1:0-2311 GCA_052360825.1 Candidatus Wunengus sp. YC64 | reverse complement strand
CTGTTGTAAAAGGATATATTTCGTCCAGGTACTGACGCTGCGGTACATAACCAAAGCGTGTGGGATGACCATCGCCGTAAATTATTGTACCCTGAATAGGTGGAATAATTCGCAGAATGGTTTTGAACAGCGTGGTTTTCCCGGAACCATTAGGTCCAAACAAGACTATGAATTCTCCAGATTTTACGGATAAATTAATGTCTTTGAGAAGACTTTTCCCACTATAACCGATAGCAACATTTTCCAGTGTAATACAATTGTCTGTATTCATAATTCACGTTTATTTTCCCCTCTAAAAAGAAGGGATTAAAGGGGTGCGTAACCCCATTCTTAACACACCCACAACCCCTCTTGTTAGCGGGTAGTATTACAAATCCTACTTTTGAACTGCTCCTTCATTGTGATTTCGTTTTCAGGGCTGATACAATTTGATCAATAGTATAATCAAAAATGCTTAGATAGTCATTTGTTTCTTTTTGTCCCCCTGCCATGATTGGGAAAACAACAATCTTTGCACCCGTTTGAGAAGCCACAAATTCTGGAGTTTTGCGTTCCCGAAAGGGTTCTATAAGAATGAGTTTTACTCCTTCATTTTTCATCATGGGAATAAGACTGTTTATATGGGTAGGGGAAGGAGGAATTCCCGGCTTTGGTTCAAGTGCTCCTACTACATTCAGGCTAAACCTATTTGCGAAGTAAGGGAACGTTTTATGATAGGTAACAATTTTTGTCCCACGAAAAGGCTCCAATGTCTTTTGCCATTCGAAAATTTTCTTGTCCAGTCTTTTTGTAAAATCTTTTAAGTTGTCCTTATAATAGTTACAATTTGCCGTATCGATCTGGCATAACCGATCACAGATATGCATTGCAACGATCTTCCCATTTATTGGATCTAGCATGAAATGGGGATTTCCCAGGGGGTGGACATCTCCCATGGCACGATCGGCTGAGGTAGGCACTTCTATTATAGGAACTCCCTCAGAAGCAATCAGATATCCCTTTTCTCCTGCAAGGATTTTTTGGTTTCTTGCACCGACAACCAATGGTGGCAACCAGCCGATTTCTAATTGTAACCCTCCCTCGATAAGCACGTCTGCCTTATTCAGTTTAACAATAAAACTGGGTTTTGCATCCACAAAGTGCGGGTCTTCCGTAGGTTTCGCAATGTTGGTTACGTTAACTCTATCCTTCCCGATTTCGCTGGCTAAAGCCCCTAAATCAGGAGTTGACGCTACGATATTTAATTTCGCATGGGCAGTCGATGCACAGCTTAAAGCGAAAAACAGACAAAGGTAAATTCGGTATTTTATCTTCATATCATACTCCTAAAGTATTTTTCACCCTGACCTCTGTGGTTCATGGGTTTTAAAACTTATGCGCCCCGTGTGAACCGAGTAAAAATTCGAACTGAAAAAATACGGAATGTTCCGTAGTATCATTACCCAGTATGTCGTCATAATTATATTGCAGCCGAATTTTTGAAAATTCCGACGGATAAAATGTGAGGTTGGGTGAAAGCCTCCAGCGCTCATAACCTAAGGCATCTATAGCATACGTTTCTCCATCTACGTAATCTCCCCGAAGTCCTGCTACCCACCGTTTTTTAAATCCCCATACAATTTGAGAATAACTACCCCAGTTATTTAAAACCTCGTCTGGCAAGTCCGCGCTTATATCTTCACCCGCCTCAAAGCGCCTTTCCATGACCTCCGTCTGCCAGGTTACGAAGGGGAATCCCCCGGCGGCATATTTTGACTTCCACTTCCAGAACATGTCGAGACCATAGATCAAAGTATTTTCATCCGTCCCTGTCGAATTTGGCCCAAAGGCAGCCGATGCGCCCAATAAAAGAGTTTGCTCCTCTGTCAGCTCAAACGACGTTGCTATATGGGGAACATATAGGAGGTCTTCCATATTCCGCACATTTGTTTCAACTGCTTCACGTCCAAACAACCCTTCCTCATTTCTAAAGCTGCGAACCGTTTCTCCCTGACTATCCTGTACGGTAAAAAACAATTCCGTATAGTTGCTCGTGGGGGCCAACCATGAAAGACGTGCCCCAGGATTTCTTAATCCATCAGGGCTTAAAAATCGACCATTAACTAACGGTTGGTCTGCAAAATCCCATGTGTGAGGATGGAATTGGTTCAATCTGCCAAATTCTGTAAAAAAAGTGCCAGCCTTCACCTGTAAATTCAAAGGCAATGACATCGAGGTCAGGTATGCCTCTTCCACTTCAAGAAATGATTCCCCGTTTTTATCAATCTGAAAGACGATATTAGACTGACCTTTGAAATATGGGTCTATTGCG
>DBJWYX010000359.1:0-2318 GCA_052360825.1 Candidatus Wunengus sp. YC64 | reverse complement strand
CTGTGTATTCTTTTCTAGTAGTTTCAGACGATAAGACAGTTGTTGGTTTTTTTAAGAGGTGTCTTGGTAAAGATTATATAATCCATATTGCCAGGACACCCCAGGAGGCGCTGGAAATATTTCTCAAGATAGATATTGACGTAACTTTTCTGGATGTTCTTTTAAATGACGATGGAGCAAATAAACTCATAGAAGACCTTCGGCAAACAAATATTGATCCAGCGATAGTTATCATAGCGCCTGAATCTCAGCCGATGTTGCTTGAAGAATTTCGGATATCAGGTGAAAATGAATATCTTAAAAAACCGCTGAGAAAAGAGGCAATAGAGACGGTCTCAAAGAAGGCTATTGGGAAGCAGGAACTAAAAAGGGAGTTAGGTTTTATTCAGTCTCACATAAAGAATTTGAAGCCTGAAGATACGAGGGTATCCGAATTGACTTTCAACAAGCAAGAGAGCGCCAGAGTTCCGTACCTTGCCTATAAGGAAGTATTTCAGAAGTTTTCGAAGGTATTAACACACGTCTACGATCTTGGGAAGCTTGCCGATCTTACAGTCGAGGCGATGGCTGAGACATTCGGAGTAGGAAGGGTGGTATTTATGCTGACGAACAGGAACGATGGCATGTGTCGGCCTTTTCGCTGTCTCGGTTTAGATGAACTAACTGCCCGGAGTATTTGTTTTGCCGCTAATCAGGGTATTGTGTTGTGGTTGACGAAGAATCATCAGATATTGAATAGGGAGGTCATAAACAGAGACGTTGCAACGAACAAATTAGCCGTGCGGGAAGCAATAAAGAACCAGAAGGAAATGAATCTTTTACAGGCACAACTGTGTATACCAATCTTTGCTAACGGGAACCTTAGTAGTGTAATTGCCCTGGGGAATAAGATTACAGGGAAGTCGTTTTTTGATGAGGATATTGAACTGTTATCCATGCTGGCAGGGTATATAGGCATGGCAGTGGAGAATGCGTTCCTTTACCAGGAGGTAAATCTTAGAAGGATTCATAACGAAAACGTCCTGGAAAATATCCCTTATGGGATTATCGTTATTGATAAAGACTGCAAGATTAACATCTTTAATAAAAGCGCGGCAAGGATGTTAAATATTTCTTCAGATGATGTAATAGGAAAAGACGTTAAGTATATAGGCTCATTATTTGCGAATTATCTTTTAAGAACTCTAAAAGATAAAAAAACGTTTAAGAGAAGTGAGACTGTACATCCTGTTACTCATTCTACGTATGATATTAGTACGTCTTTGTTGCTAGATAATAATACGGAACTCGGCGCAATCATGATATTCTCTGATTTAAGCGACGTTAAGAAAATGGAAACGAAGATAAAAGATTTAGAAAACCTGGTAAATGGATATTTAGTTAACTCAGAAAACACCATTCCCCCGGAAGTAACACAAGCGGTTACCAATTTATCAAAAAGCTGGTTTTCCGACCGTCATAGGTTGAAGATAGAGCAAAATTCACTAAAGTAACCCAATAACTATTGTTTGTCTGCTATTAATTAGTCTCCCGCCCGAATTTTCCTAACAACTCATACGCCCGTAAATATTATTCCAGAAGTATGAAATATATTTTATTCTGGTTTTATATGTCTACGGGAAGGACTTAAAATATCACACTTTCATTTTTATGGTGAAAGTATTAAAATAAATTAAATTTATCCTGTTACTTTCTGCTACGATACATATATTCCATTCATTTCTTTAGGAGAATTGTCGTGCTCAACTCACATGGCATAGACCTTATGTTATGGAATTCCTTTATGGGGAAGGCCTATTCCGTTAGCGACTGCTTTAAGGAGAATGGTATTGGAGTACTTGCCAGGTCATGTAAAGATGCAGGGTTTGACATTATCATTGAAGACCCGGCTGGGATTGAATTTTACACGACATTTACTAAAAATGATCTTACGCAAAGATTATCCGAACTCTCTTTGCATATCTTTGGCAAGGGAGATATTGAAAATACCGCATCTTTGAGAAGGGAGTGGAATCATCTCCAGGACAACCTCACTAAGATTATCAGGGAGAAGATGGAAAAATATATTGATGGTCTGGCTCACAAGATATGCGAGAATAAGGTAAAAGTGCTCGGGATAAAAACCTGGCTTGGGGATAGATTTGCATACTCCGAGAAGCTGGCTAAAAGAGTTAGCGAGCTGTGTCCAAATACCCTGATAATTGCCGGAGGTCCACAGGTCAATCAATTCAAAACGCACGCATTGGAAAAAAGCCCTTTTGACTTTTGCATAGATATTGAGGGTGAAATAACTCTAACAAAGATTATTCATACGACAA
>DBJWYX010000358.1:0-2360 GCA_052360825.1 Candidatus Wunengus sp. YC64 | reverse complement strand
TGCATTCCGACCTCTCGCTGGCGACCTGTTTAAGGATATTGGAGGATGTGAATAATGGGGAGCTTTCGTTTGATCGTACCCTGAAGGTTAATGCAATGGTCGATAATTGCAAGGACGAAATTTTAGAACAGTTTCCCAGAAGTTCTAAAATCCTAAAAACGATACTTCAGAAAAACAAAGACGATTATCTTCGAGCCAAACGAAAACAGACTTCTGAAAAAGAAAGAATAAAACTGCTTCGGGTAATCAGGAATAGAAGGCGAAAAGGCATCGACCTGCTTGAGGAAATAAATATCCGCACAAAACGAATACAGCCTCTGATGAAGAAACTCCAGGAAATCGTTCATGAAATGGAAGAACTGGAAACACAGACCATGGAATGCAAGCCGCGTTCCAGGTCAAATGGTCGTTATAAAGAACTGGAATCTCAATACGAAAAGCTGGAAGGTATGGTTCTGGAATCTTCTCAGAGATTGAAACGACGCGTTGAATCTATTGAAAATATTTACAGGGAACATGAGGGCGCTAAAAGAAAACTTTCCGGGGCAAATCTGAGACTCGTGGTAAGTATTGCCAAAAAATACAGGAACCGTGGTTTAAGTTTCCTGGATTTAATTCAAGAAGGTAATACAGGACTTATGCGCGCAGTGGACAAATACGAGTACCGGAGGGGGTACAAATTCAGTACCTATGCTACGTGGTGGATACGCCAGGCAATTACCCGTTCAATTGCCGATCAGGCAAGAACGATACGTATTCCCGTACACATGATCGAAACCATGAGCAAGATCCGGAATGTTTCGAAGAAACTTCTGCAGGAAAAAGGCCGTGAACCAACCATTGAGGAGATTGCGAGAGAAGTAAAGATCACCGTAGGAGAGGCGCGGCGCGTGCTCAAGATTTCCCGGCATCAAATATCGCTGGATCGGCCTGTTGGTGAAAGCGAGGACAGTTCCTTCGGCGATTTTATTGAGGATGAAAAGGCAGAATCCCCCGTGTCGGCCGCAACCCAGGAAATGCTGAAAGACAAGATTGAGAATGTACTGGAAACGTTAACCTATCGCGAAAGAGAAATCATTAAACTTCGATACGGCATCGGCGATGGATACACGTATACGCTCGAAGAGGTAGGCAAGATATTTAAGGTCACACGGGAAAGGGTTCGACAGATTGAGGCAAAGGCGGTGCGGAAATTACAACACCCGATTAGAAGTCGAAAACTCGAAGGATTCCTGGACGGAATTGGCGGAGAGTGATGGATAGAGACAGGTTTCAAACCTGTCACTACTGCACGTAAAATTATCTGGAAAGAGGAATGAATGAACGAACGGATAGAGGCACTTCGGCGGTTACAGTCCATAGACACAAAGTTGAAAAGACTGGAAGGCGACAAACTCTATAGAGGTTATGACGTTCAAAAAAAACAAAATCAGATTCAACAAAAGAAAGCGGAATTGTCAAAAATTAGTGAAGAGACAAAGGCATTCCAGAGAAATATCAACAGTAAGGAACTCGATCTGAAAAGCATAGAGACAGAGATTAATAAATTTCGACAACAGATGAATCAAGTCAAGACCAACAAGGAATACAGCGCATTGAAAACTGAAATTGGAGGAAAGGAAGCAGACAAGTCCCTCCTGGAAGATGAAATTTTGCGCATGATGACAACCTATGAGGAAATGCAGCAAAGATACAAATCCTTTGAAAAAGTAATTGCACAAGAAGAGTCACAACTGAAGGAAGTTCAAAAACAGGTAGAAACTGACATACAAGCAATGGAAACTGAAATCGCCGAACTCAAGGGAAAACACAGCAACTATGCATCCAGGGTCGACCAGGATGCCTTACAACATTACAATAGGCTTGTCAGCCACAAGGATGCTGTCGCTATAGTCAGCGTTATTAATCAGGTATGTCAGGGCTGTTTTATGTCCGTAACGGCACAAACTCTCAACCAGCTTATGTCAGGCAAAGACATTACCTTTTGTCACAGCTGCGGTCGGATTTTATACCTTGAGGATGGTAGCGAAGGATCAACTGAAGATTAAGCAGACGAGGTGGTCGTCGGTCCTGACTGTTCTTACGAATGGAAGGGACGGGAGGAAAGTCCGAGCTCCACAGGGCACAGTGCTCCGTAACGCGGAGTCCCGGTGACGGGAAGGAAAGTGCAACAGAAAATATACCGTTCCGTCTTTTTGATGGAATAAGGGTGAAATGGCGGGGTCGTTCCCCCTGGTTAAAAACAGGGAGACACGTATCGACTTAATGTAAGAGCCCACCGCTCTGATGGCGACATCGGAGGCATGGCAAACCCCACTGGGAGAAAGGCTAAATAGAGAGGGATGAAGTGGTCCGCTTCG
>DBJWYX010000357.1:1128-2365 GCA_052360825.1 Candidatus Wunengus sp. YC64 | reverse complement strand
TTAAGTTTTTTTCCTTCGAAATTCAATATTCCTTGTTCTGCATTCGATATTTTGCACGTGCGCGGGTTCAGGTTTGCAACCTGAACCCCTCATTTGGAAAAACCCGAAAACTTGAGTTGTTCCGTTTAAGTCCCCCTTAAAAAAGGGGGATTCAGGGGGTTGTGTTTTTCTTTGCTATATTACAACCCCCTAGCCCCCTTTTCTAAGGGGGATTAACTTATTATTTGTACTACTTTGTTAAAACCAGCACATGCTCGATCTTTGAGATATTTACCCTTGGTAATACCTTGACCGATTGAAAGAGGTCTCCTCCCTTTACTTCAGTTTCTATAACTGTAGCAATAGGCAAAGAAGGGGGATAAAATCCACCGATATCAGAAGAAACAATATCGTCACCCTTTTTCAGTTTTGCCCATCGCGGCACATATTTTAATTGGCAAAATCCCGTAGCATTCCCTTCCACGATTACCTGTTCACGCGTTTGAAGAACTCTGCCGGGTATGCGGGAGGCTGGGTCTGTAATTAACTGGACAACACAACTTCCCCCGCTGACCAAAACAACTTTCCCAATAAGCGCATTATTCGATACCACGACGTCGTTCGGTTTTACGCCATGGTTAGAACCCGCATTGATCGTAATGCTCTTCCTGAAAGCCAATGAATCGTATCCGATAATGTCCGCCGGTATCGGCTTTGTCTTACTCTTATTTTCAGCCTGGAATTTCGAAATGGTGTACAGCTTACTCTGCAGCTTGTATATCGTATCCTGCTGCTCTAGTATCTTATTTTTGAACTGGGAAACTTGTTCTTCCAGTTGTTTTTTTACGTGAGCATTACGCCAGCCAGAAAACACCTTATCCAGAAAATTATTGGCCGAATTACTGCAGAAACAGGTTGCCCATTGTAACGGTCTCACAGGGACAACGCAGGTCATTTTAATACGGTTGGAAAGCTTAGGCGGCAAAAACAAAAAACTAAGGGATATTGCTAAAAGGATGATTATCGCTGCAATGGGGTTTTTTATGAGATCACTAAAACTAGGAGTGGATGTCCTCATCCTGTAAAACAGTTTTGTATAAATCAAGATTTTCGAGGAGATAGCCCGTTCCTCGCGCAACGGCTGTTAAAGGGTCATTGCCTACCTGTACGGGCAGCCCCGTTTCCTGCGCCAAGAGCCTGTCCAACCCTCGAATCAAAGCGCCTCCGCCTACCAGCACCAATCCGTTTGTAATTAAGT
>DBJWYX010000357.1:0-1091 GCA_052360825.1 Candidatus Wunengus sp. YC64 | reverse complement strand
CAATTTTATCGAACGGTTCTTTTAGCGCCTCCCGAATTTCTTCCGAGGTAATCGTGGTCGCCCTTGGCAAGCCTGCAATAGCATCGCGCCCTCTAATCTCAAGCGTCAATTCCTCCTCTAAAGGATAAGCAGAACCAATCTCAATCTTAATTTGTTCCGCCGTTCGATGCCCGATGTCCAGGTTATAGGTCTTCCGTATGTATTGGACAATGGTTTCGTCAAATTCATCTCCCGCAATCCTGATGCTTTCGTGGGTAAATATATCACCAAGTGAAATAACCGCCACTTCTGTAGTTCCGCCTCCGATATCGACGATCATACTAGCTACCGGCTCACCCACGGGAAGGCCGACACCAATCGCTGCCGCCTTTGGTTCAGAAATAAGGTACACCTCTCTGGCGCCTGCGCGTTCTGCGGAATTGACAACTGCCCGCCTTTCCACGGCAGTAATACCCGACGGGATAGCAATCAATACCCTCGGACGAACTCCCCACTTACGTTTATGGACCTTCGTGATAAAATACTTGAGCATAGCTTCAGTAATATCAAAATCTGCTATGACACCATTTTTGAGCGGACGTATGACAGAAATACTGCTCGGAGCCTTCTCCAGCATGGACTTGGCAACATTTCCAACGGCATTCCCATTTAAAAGGACTTTATTTGTCCCAGGCCTTACAGCAACAACTGAAGGTTCTGACAGCACAATTCCATGGCCTGGTATGCAAACAAGTGTGTTTGCAGTGCCGAGGTCAATCCCCATGTCAGTCGAAACAAAACCCAGTACAAAATCTAATGGATGCATTATCTTTCTTACTCCGAAAATAGCCTTAATCCTCCATCTAGAAAGGGTGATTAAGCGGATTTTATGTCCTGTTTTTTTTCTATAGAGAAGTTTCTCGTATGCTGTCTAATTTTTCACAAGTAGTGTTGTTTTTTATAGTTAGTGTATAGTGAAACAAATTATATGTTTAATACTTATAAAATGTCAAGAGGAAAGTCCATTCTTAACGAGGCAAAGCCTCAGACCGATAAACGAGTTTGGAACCACAGATTTCAGATTGCACAGATTATATAGTATAGTATTACCT
>DBJWYX010000356.1:0-2368 GCA_052360825.1 Candidatus Wunengus sp. YC64 | reverse complement strand
GGTAAAGGATGTTATTTCTGCGGTAGAGAAATTAATACGCTATTGATGCGGAGGTTTCAGATATGACTGTTGATGTGATTATGCCGCAGATGGGCGAAAGTGTTGCAGAGGGAACCATTCTCAAATGGCTTGTGCACGAGGGGGATAGAATTGAGAAGGAACAACCCATCGTTGCAATCAGTACGGATAAGATCGATACCGAAGTGCCGTCACCAGTCAATGGTATCATAAAAAAGATTCTCTATCCCGAAGGAAAGACCCTGCCGGTACAGACGGTGATTGCCCAAATTGAGGCCGTTGAGGCAAAAGAAGCCGTCAGCGATATCGGCCGTACGCCCACGCTTGAAACCGCAAAGAAGGTTGAAACGATTAAAGCCGTACCGGAAGCAGCGAAGATTGAAGAGGAGGAAAAACGGTATTCGCCGTTAGTAAGAAGACTGGCTAAAGAATACAACATTAATCTGGAACAGGTAAAGGGCACTGGCGAAGGAGGACGGGTTACCAAAAAGGATATTCTGGATTATGTAGCTTTGAAACCCGGTATTTCTGCGCCTCCTGCGGCAGAGGCAGAAAAGAAGGTTTTAGAAAGAGAGACACTGATTCCGGTAAGCCCGAAAAGAAAGATTACAGCAGACAGGATGGTGCTGAGCAAACGGACGGCTGCCCACGTAACAACAGTATTTGAGGTTGACATGACAAAGATTGTGCGGTATCGCGAGATCAATAAGGATAATATGAAAAGGGAAGGTATCCATCTTACCTATCTGCCATTCATAACCCTTGCCGTCATTCGTGCGCTTAAGGAACATCCCCTGCTGAACGCCTCATGGACAGATAAAGGCATCGTGCAGAAAAATTATGTCAATATAGGGATTGCCGTATCGCTTGAGGATGGGTTGATCGTTCCTGTGATAAAGGATGCGGATAAAAAAGACCTGTTGCAATTGTCCAAAGATATTCAGGATATTGCAGCGCGTGCTCGTAACAAAAAATTGAACCTGGAAGACGTCCAGGGCGGAACGTTTACCATAACGAATTACGGCCTTAATGGCAGCCTGTTTGGAACGCCCGTGATATTATTGCCGCAGGTGGCAATATTAGGAGTCGGCGCTGTTGTGAAAAGACCCGTGGTGATAGACGATGCTATCGCAATTCGATCCATGATGTATCTTAGCCTTTCATTTGATCACCGGGTTATGGACGGCGCCAATGCTGATGCGTTTCTTCACAAGGTAAAGGATATTTTAGAAGGATGGGAGGTCTCTGTTTATGAGAAGAAAATGTCTTCTCCTCCGACTGGATACGGTGGGGTATGGTGATGTTATCTCGTTTTTATTAACCACGGATAAACACTGATACAAAGAAATCTACCGCAGAGCACTGAGAAAGAGTATGAAAAGAAATGGCCTTCTTCTCCAATTCAATGAGATTGAGTATGGTAATGCATGGCAGTTGCAAAAATCCCTGCTGGAGGCAAGGGTTTCTGGCAAAATAGAAGACTGTCTTATCCTGCTTCAACACCCACCGACATTTACCTATGGCCGCAGATATAAAGAAGATAATTTAATAACCAATAAGGAATATTACGAGAGTCTGGGTTTTGCCGTTTATAAAACGGATAGGGGGGGATTGGCTACCTATCACGGTCCCGGTCAGCTCGTTGGTTATCCCATCATAAAGATATCGACCTATACAAAAGATTACTACCAGTATCTGCGTATGCTGGAAGAGGTAATGATAAGAACGCTGATCGATTTTGGTATTTCAGCAAGGCGAAATGAAGGATATACAGGTATCTGGGTAAACAATGCAAAGGTTGGGTTTATCGGTGTCCGGATGTCTTTTGGTTATGCCATGCATGGATTTTCTCTTAACGTGAACAACGATGTATCTCCCTTTAATCATATAACCCCTTGCGGAATTCAAGGGGTGAGGGTCACATCTGTACAGGAATTATTAAACACGAACGTAAATATGCAAGAGGTCTATGCTAAACTTACAAATCACTTTTCATATGTGTTTCAGATACAAATGGTATCTATTGAAAAGGGAATAATGTCTCAAAGAATAGGATTTGAGATGGAAAAAGAAGTTTTTACAAGATAAACCATCATGAACCAAAGGTTCTCAAAAGAGCATGAAAATATTTCATCATCCCTTAATCCCTCCCATCGTTCGACTGAGCTCACGACGAAGTCAAGGGAGGGAAAGTTCCCTCGCCCCCTGTGGGAGAGGGTCTGGGTGAGGGGTATTTTCGTGTCAATACTATCAAAACCGTAACAGTTTAGTTTTTTGAAAATTCCTGTAACGATGCGGTTATCATGCAATGTAGGGTTGTCCAAAAAGTTATTACCATGTCATTGCGAAG
>DBJWYX010000355.1:0-2385 GCA_052360825.1 Candidatus Wunengus sp. YC64 | reverse complement strand
CATCTTTCCGAACTCATTGATAAGTTTGATTACCGATTGTGGATATGCATTCAAATTAGATGACCTCTTTAGCCAATATTACTCAGTTACATTCCCCCTCCGAGTAAACCCTGCATTCCCGGAATGTTTAATCCGCCCGTAAGCTTTCCCATCTCGGCCTGGTACAACTCCTGTGATTTTTTAAATGCCTGTGAAACGGCTGACAGAATGAGGTCTTCGAGCATTTGGACATCCTTTGGATCCACTACTTCCGGGTCGATCTTGATGGAAAGGATTTCTTGTTTTCCATTCATATGTACCGTGACCATTCCGCCGCCTGAACTGGCCTCGACGACACGCTCCTTCAAATCGTTTTGAATTTCTTCCATCTGTTTCTGCATTTTTTGGGCCTGTTTCTGCGCCTGTTTCATCATTTCTGCAATATTGCCTAAACCCTTCATCGTATTGACCTCCTCTATTTATTTACCTTAACGACATGACCACCAAACAATTCCAGGGTCTTTTTTACTGCCGGTTCAGAGCATATTGAATCGGGAACCTGTTGTTCGGAAGGACCGCGACCTGATACGATATTCATTTTGCCTTTTTCTGAATTTCCATTCTGGGCTATGGTAAGTTTCAGTCTTACGTTAGATTGGAATGCCTCTTTTGCGTATAGTTCTATGAGTTTTTTTTCTTCAACTTGCTCGATCTTTCCCTTGTGAAACGAGCAATTACCGGGAAACTCGATGGTAATTTCTCCGTCTTTAAGCCCGGCAAATCGGCCTTCCTTCAGGAGCGCCCAGGTGGATTTTTTCTTGCTCTGGATTGAGACAAGAATCTTTTCCCAACGACTTTTTTCATCAGGCAGGATATCTGATTCCTTCTCTTCGTTTTTTATTGTACGATATTCTTCTGGCGGTGGTTCCGACACCACGTGCTGCGTAACGGGTTTTTGAACTGGCGTGAATTCTTTATTTTTCTCAGTTGTTTCACCACCTAAGTGTATAAGGCTATTTTCTAAAGATGCAATCCTGTCCGCAATTTCATTTAAAGAGCAGATCGATTCCATCCTGCACAGCTTGATTAAGGCCATTTCGAGCAAAATTCGTTGCAGGAGAGAATCAGTCGTCCGCATCCTTGCATCTGAAAGTATTTGGACCATGTACATGAGAGTATCGCCGGAAAAGGAGTTTCCATATCGCTGCACCAACGTTGTATTAAGCTCAGTCCACTTTATATCCTGGCCACAGGAAGAAAATATCAGAAGGTCTCTGATGCACGAAAACAACTGATCGATAAATTCCCCCGAAGTCTTTCCATCGTTTAAAATAGTATCCACAATCTTCAAGGCAGAGGATGCATCTTTTTTTACGAAGCTGTCGAACATTCCGAGTATCTTGTCCTCGTCGATACAACCCAGAACAAAATTTACATCTTCAAGAGAAATCTTATCTTTGCAAAAAGAGAGGAGTTGGTCTAAAACCGATTGAGAATCCCGCAATCCACCCCTGGCGTGTCTTGCTATCATGTGAAGCGCAGCAGTGTCAATCTGCACGCCTTCAGCCTTGCAGATATCCGAAAGCCGCTTTTCAATATCGTGGACGGAAATATTCTTAAAATCGAATCGCTGACATCGTGACTGGACGGTTTCAGGAAGGCGATTGACTGCTGTGGTGGCAAAAATAAACTTAACGTGGGCTGGCGGCTCTTCAAGGGTTTTCAGGAGGGCATTAAACGCCTCGCGGGTAAGCATATGCACCTCGTCAATAATGTAAATCTTATAGCGGGTACGCGAAGGGGCATAGCTTACATTCTGCCTGATATTCCTCACCTCGTCGATTCCCCGGTTAGAGGCGCCGTCAATTTCCAAAACGTCAATATCGTTGCCTTCCGAAATGCATCGGCAGATATCACAGACATTGCAGGGAGTTTCCGTAGGACCATGCTGGCAATTCAATGCCTTCGATAATATGCGGGCTGCCGACGTCTTGCCCACTCCCCGGGGTCCTGCTAACAAATAGGCA
Organism: Candidatus Wunengus sp. YC64; assembly: GCA_052360825.1. GTDB lineage: Bacteria > Planctomycetota > Brocadiia > Brocadiales > Brocadiaceae > Wunengus. The sequence continues at coordinate 379 of DBJWYX010000355.1, read as the reverse complement.
TGAGCAACCCTGTTGGCGCGAATGGCGTTCCTGAGGGTTGTCACAATAGGCTCTTGCCCAACAATATCCTCAAAGGTTTGGGGACGATATCTGCGCGCCAATACAACATAAGACATGAGCTGACCACCTTAATAACGACACCATAATAGTAATAATTTGAGGTATATTATACTTTGTTGTTTGACCTATATCAATACACTTCTTCAGCTATTTTTTCATCGTGGGTAATCGTGGAGATTAAGCTACGGGATGTTAATGACTTGCAGAGATAAACTTGTCCTCATAAAAATGGGGATATAAGAAATATTCCCCTAAAAATTTTTGTAATCGGCCGTGCACTTTTTTTCGTCCCCCTTTCCATTAGCTTATCCATGCAGTA
>DBJWYX010000354.1:0-2395 GCA_052360825.1 Candidatus Wunengus sp. YC64 | reverse complement strand
TCGGAACAAAAGGTCAAAGAAAAAGGACTTTTAAGACTTGAGGGAAAGGAATACGTTATGAAAGACGGAGATATCGTGCATTTTCGGTTTAATGTGTAATGGGAAAAAAGTTATGCCTTTTGAATTAGCGTATTTCATTATCAGCGTGGTGACTTTAATTATCGTTGGTTACTTATTCTATGGGAAATATTTGTTCAGGCGTAAAAAGGATAAGAAGTAAAACAACTATGAGGAACATTCAACCCTTTTCAAGCCGTTCTCATCGAACGATAATACTGCTTCTCTTAGCAATTGCCTTCTTTTCCCTCGGAGGAATACCTATGGCCTCGGCACAGAAAAAAAGTATTCCTGCCCCAGAACTGACAGGCGACGCTTCCTGGCTCAATGTTTCAAAGCCACTGACCCTCGCTGATTTGAAGGGAAAAGTAGTGCTTCTGGATTTCTGGACATACTGCTGTATCAATTGCATGCACATCATTCCCGACCTCAAAAAATTGGAGACAAAGTATTCTAAGGAATTGGTGGTTATTGGGGTACATTCTGCAAAATTTCAAAATGAACGGGAAGCAGAGAACATTCGGCAGGCCATCCTCCGGTATGGAATTGAACATCCGGTGATTAACGACTCCAATTTCGCAATCTGGAAGGCTTACGGAGCCAGGGCATGGCCCACACTTGTACTGATTGATCCTGAGGGTAATATCGTAGGATCGGATACAGGAGAGGGGCATTATGAGATTCTCGATAAACTTATTGGGAAGCTGGTATCAGATTTCCGTTCAAAAAATCTTATGAATGAAAAGCCCATCCCTCTTTCATTGGAAAAGCACAAACTGGGCCCGAGTTTCCTTTCTTATCCAGGTAAAGTGCTGGCAGACGAGGCGTCAAACCGGTTATTCATTGTAGACTCCAATCATAATCGGATTGTTATTACGAATTTGGAAGGAGAAGTCCTGGACATTGCCGGTAATGGTGAAACAGGCAGGGGCGACGGCGCTTTTAAAGACGCCAGCTTCCATCATCCGCAGGGAATGACTCTGCAAGGGAATAACCTATATGTAGCGGATACGGAAAATCATCTTATTCGTAAACTGGATTTGAAGGCAAAGATAGTTACAACAATTGCAGGTACCGGTAAACAGGCAGAATTTATGGCTTCCGGCGGGATGGGGATATCGTCACCTCTGAATTCCCCCTGGGACCTGGCTTATGTTGAAGGGAAACTCTACATAGCCATGGCTGGCGCTCATCAAATTTGGGTGATGGATTTAGAAACAACTGTTTTTCAGCCATTTGCAGGCAGTGGAGCAGAAGGACGCACTGACGGTCTCCTGGATAAGAGCACCCTTGCTCAGCCCAGTGGAATTACGGTTTCTGGCACAAGGCTCTATTTTGCAGACAGTGAAGTAAGTTCTGTTCGTTACGTAGACAGAGAAAAAAAAGAAGTAAGGACGGTCGTTGGTCAGGACCTTTTTGTTTTTGGGGACGAAGACGGTAAGGGCGGAGAAGTTCGTTTACAGCATCCCCTTGGTGTTGCGAATTATAGTAATCTTATTTACGTTGCGGATACCTATAATCATAAGATTAAGGTGGTAAATCCAAGTGATACTACGTGCATCACTTTTGCAGGAGATGGGCAGCCAGGATTCAACGACGGTAAAGAACCAAGGTTCTATGAACCCGGCGGTCTCAGCTTTGCCAATAATAAACTGTACATTGCCGATACCAATAACCACGCTATCCGTGTGATAGACATGAAGACAAGAGAGGTAAACACCTTGCAGATTAAAGGTCTCAAAATGGAGGTTTCGGAAAATACACTACAGTCTGCAATACCGCCATTTGCAAGGTCGGTAGAGTTGCCTTTAAAAACCCTGAAAATGGGTTCTGATATACAACTCACATTAAACATAAATCTTCCCAAAGGATATCATGTGAATCCCAATGCCCCGCTGATATATCGTATCGATGCTGGTAGTGGTATTCATGTTGAGCAGCCGAATAAGGATGTTCGGCTTGAAAATCCTGTACTTCCCATTAAAGTATCTTTTAAGACAGGTTCAGAAATAGAGAAGACAGAAATAAAAGTATCCGTCAACTTTTATTTTTGCAGGGAAGACAATCAGGGTGGGTGTTATATTGATGCTGTAATCTTGTGCCTGCCAATCAAGATCGATAAGAATACGGGGGATACTGCGGTAACATTGGACTATGAGGTAAAATTGCCATAATTTTTATGCGAAAACCAACCTGCCTTTAGGTTGAGGGATAGGACGCCCTAGTTCTTTTGCAGTCTCAATCCATTCTTTAATAATAACTTCAACATTGGTAAGTGCTTCCTTATATGTAGCGCCGTCAGCAGCACAGCCAGGCAACTCCGGAACTTCGGCAATAA
>DBJWYX010000353.1:0-2411 GCA_052360825.1 Candidatus Wunengus sp. YC64 | reverse complement strand
AAGAGGGGATAAAGGGGTGTGTAAGTTTGCCGTAACACACCCCCAGCCCCTCTTTTTAGAGGGGAGCTTATGAATCGCTGCCGAAAGCAGTCTAATTTAGTTATTTCTGGGAGGAAATAGAATGATTGGCAAAATGAACTTGATGGCAAAATTTATCGTGACGACTATCGTTGCTGTTGTAATTTGCACGGGTATTTTGACGTATATAAACACCGCAAGGCAAAAGACACAAATGTTGGAAGAAGTAAGAAAACAGGCCAGGGCTGCGGCTGATCAACTCATTTCAACAAGAAAAGTGGTTGCGGAAAAACAGAAGTCAATAAACACGGATTCAAAAGGCAACTTCGAGTTTAAAGGTGTAATTCCGGCAATTGTCGGACGTGAAGTAGCTGAACATTTTAGTCAGACAACCATCTTTAAGATGAAGCAGACCAGCTTAAAATATCGCAACCCCAATAACAAACCCGATGCATGGGAGATAAAGCAGTTGGAGAGATTTGAATCCGATCCGGGTTTAAAAGACCTTTCGGAAATCACGAAATCAGAAGACGGCAGTAAGTCGTTTCGCCTGATGGTACCATTAAAAATTGAAGAAGCGTGCCTGAAGTGTCATGGCAACCCTGCAACAAGCCCCACGAATGACGGCAAGGACATTGCCGGCAGGCAAATGGAAAATTACAAAGTGGGAGACATTCGTGGAGGAATTAGCGTAATCGCACCGCTGGCAACGGTAAGCGCAGCGATCGCATCAAACAATTATTTTAATATCATCGGAAACGTAATTTGTGTGCTTGTAATTGGCGCTGTAGTCTTCTTCATTTCGCGAAACGTTGTATCGTTGCTCAAGAGATTGACTATTAACTTGTTGAATGGCTCAAAAGAATTATCTTCTGCGGCAAAGGAGATTTCTTCTTCCAGCCAGTCGTTGGCAGACGGCGCTTCACAACAGGCGTCTTCAATAGAGGAAACCTCTGCTTCTATCGAAGAAATGGCATCCATGACCACGAGGAATGCCGATAATGCAAAAGAGGCAAACCAGGTCGCAGTGAATGCGAAGATTTCTGCTGAGAATGGAAATGAGGCATTGGATACATTGCAGACTACTATGAAAGACCTCAACGCAGGAAATGACAAGGTGCTTTCCATAATCAAGTCTATTGATGAAATAGCGTTCCAAACGAATCTTTTGGCGCTGAATGCGGCAGTTGAAGCTGCAAGGGCTGGAGAACACGGGAAAGGCTTTGCCGTCGTTGCCGAGGAAGTGCGCAGTCTGGCGCAACGGTGTTCCGTGGCGTCTAAGGAAACTGCCGACCTTATCAATTCCAGGGTGGTTAGCACAGAAAATGCGGCAAAAATAGCAGAGAAGTCCGCTGCAAACCTTAAAGAAATCGTGACTGAAACAAAGAAAGTAACAGACCTTGCAGGTGAAATTGCCACGGCATCGCAGGAACAATCTGAAGGAATTAATCAGATTTCAACAGCCGTTTCGACAATGGATACCGTTACCCAACAGAACGCCGCTAATGCCGAAGAATTGGCGGCAGCAAGCGAAGAATTAACAGCACAGGCAGAAAGCCTGAAGACTATTGTAGGCGAACTGGCTGCACAGGTTGGAGATATCAATGTGGATTTGAACGATTCAGAGATAACCAAGTCCAGTATAGAGGAAAAAAACTATACTCCTAAAAAAGGAGTTGCCACAAGAAAATTAAAACCGGCAGTGCGGTCCATGGAGAATAACAGACCTCCGAAGACAAAGACGAATGGAAATGGTTCGAAAAAAGACAAAATGCCTGCACGCGGCACTCCTGAGGAGTTGATACCGCTCAGTGGTGATTTTACTGGTTTTTAGTATCAAACAATTTAAATTAGGCCTTCGGCGACTTTTAATCGAGTAGTGGCAAGGCGCGCCTTGCCACTACATTGTCGGATTGAAATTCCTAAACCTTGAATTAGATTCCTCGGCTCCGCCCGGAATGACGTCATCCCGGGCGGAGACGAAGTGTAACGTAGGCACTTATCAAAAATATTTTAACCTCTTTTACAAAAATAAGCGCAAATGAAAAATGCAAAATTCAAAAGTCAAAATTATGGTCCGGGGTACAACGTAAATATTTCATTTTGCAATTTGCATTTTTCATTTCCGACTCGTTCGGGTCAGGTATCTCAGCATTTTATTCGTAAAATTTTAATGTATGGACACGAATTATTGACAATTTATGCCCATGCCGGGAGGATACGAAAATGTTTAAGAAAATGAAATTAATGTCGCGTTTTATAGTTACAATAATTGTATCAATAGTTATTGCGATGGCTGTACTGTCTTACTTTAATTTGAAACGACAGAATGATCAGTTTTTAACAGAGGTCGAGACACAAGCTACTATGGCAGCACATGAACTGATGTGTGT
>DBJWYX010000352.1:0-2425 GCA_052360825.1 Candidatus Wunengus sp. YC64 | reverse complement strand
TTTGCGTCTGATGGTTAACTATCACTCCTCTTTACACTGGAATTTGATCGCGTCTTCAGCGTGACAATGAATCGCCTGAAAGTATTTGACCTGCCTTATGTATTGTGTTAAAATTCTGTCTAAAGAAGGAGAAAGGGGGAAGGGGGAGAAGGAAAAACGTAATTTAAGAAACTTCTCCGTTTCTCCCTTTCTCCTTAATCTTTTTTATATTTTTCCTGTGTACTTAATTTTGTTAATTACCTTGTTTTTTGGAGAGAGACAAACTTATGGCAGATGAACTTACGTATGCACTCATTACCCCTTACAGCCTTTTAAAGAGCCGTACCGGTGGTATCCTGGGGCGGTTGCTTTCATTGACGAATCTTGAAATTATCGGGGCAACCATGTTTGCGCCGAGCGATGCCTTTGTCGATAAATATTGCGCGACCATCGAAGAACAGGATATCAAACCTGCCTGGAAAAAGGTCATGATTAACTACATCAATACCAACTTCCGCAAGCAAAATAAATTTGGAATTACCAACCGAACGGTACTGCTTTTCTTTAAAGGACCTCACGCTATCGAAAAGTTGAAGACCGATGTAATTGGGCCTATCTCCAGTTTCCAGGGACACACCATTCGCGGCAGTTTTGGAGATTATGTAGAAAGTTCCGACGGCAAGGTCGAATATTTTGAACCGTCCGTGGTTTCCTCGGCAGATACTGTTGCCAACAATAAACAACTCGCCTTATTCGCTGAATATCTTCCAAAAGACGGGGGCGTTCTGGAAGATATTGTCACGTTTAACGAAGGGGTCAAGGCTGAAACTACGTTAGTTATCCTGAAACCATTTGAAGAACAAAGTCCACTGCCGGGAAACATCATCGATATGTTTTCAAGAACCGGCCTGTATATTGTTGGATTAAAGCTCCTGAGGATGAGTATTGCCCAGGCTGAGGATTTTTACGGCCCGTTAATAAACATCTTTCGGGAAAAATTAAAGCCCAAGCCGGAAAAGATCGCTGAGAAACTCAAAGAAACCTTTAAATCCGCCTTTTCATTCGAAGTCCCAAACACAATCATCAATACCCATGCAGAACAACTGTCGGATCAATTAAAAGATATAAATGCACGGCATGAATTTAATAAGATCGTACAGTATATGACAGGATTAGACCCCGCAAAAGCGTCATCCACCGACAAGAAGAAGCCTGGCACTGCACGCTGTCTTGCCCTGCTGTACCGCGGGCCGGATGCGATTTCTAAAATCAGAAATATCCTGGGTCCAACCGATTCGAAGAAGGGCGAGCCTGGCAAAGTTCGGAGGATTTATGGAGAAGACATCATGAAGAATGCCGCACACGCCTCTGATGCAGTAGAGAATGCGGAAAGAGAACGAAAGATTATCGGACTGTTTGATAATAAAGGCCCCTGCGAACTAAAGGATTTGATCGAAGATTACTTAAAGAAAAGGTAGAAAGTGAGGCATGCGTATCCAAAAGATAAATGTAGGGCCTTTGCAGGTATGCTGTTATATTGTTACGGGGAATGTTTCTTCGGAGGCAATGATTATCGACCCGGGCGCAGACGCAGAAACCATTATCGCCTTTATAAAAGATAAACATCTGATTCCTAAATTCATTGTGATCACCCACGGACATGGCGACCACATCGGCGCCAATGCCGGGCTAAAAGAGGCTTTCCCGGACATCCAGATATGTGTGCATGAAGAAGACCAGGACATGCTTCCCTATCCAGCAAAAAACCTCTCCATCCTCGCTGCCTTCTATGGGGGCATAACCGTGCGATCCCCCTCGGCAGACCGATTACTCAAGGATGGCGACACGGTTACTATAGCTGGGTATACGTTTGAGGTAATCCACACACCCGGACATACACCCGGTGGAATATGTTTATACAGTAAAAACCAGGAAAACGGACAGTCTCCTGTTTTATTTTCCGGAGACACCCTTTTCAAGGAAGGCGTTGGCAGGACAGATTTTCCCGGTTGCAGCGAGAAAAAGCTCATCCGGGCTATCAAGGAACGATTATTTGTACTGGACGAAAAGACCATCGTGTATCCCGGTCACGGCCCATCAACAACCATTGCAGAAGAAAAAAAATATAATCCATTTGTTACTGAGGAAACCTAAACATGGTAGAAAGAAGAGAAAACATAAAAGAGTTGTTCATCGAAGAGGAGATGAAGGATTCGTATCTGAGTTATGCCATGAGCGTCATCATGAGCCGGGCGCTTCCAGATGTAAGGGACGGACTAAAGCCATCACAGAGACGCATCCTCGTTGCCATGAACGACCTTGGACTTGGTCCTCGTACCAAATTCAGGAAATGTGCCAAGATCGCCGGCGATACGACCGGTAACTACCATCCACACGGCGAACAGGTGGTGTATCCTACCCTTGTCCGTATGGCACAGGACTTCAA
>DBJWYX010000351.1:0-2471 GCA_052360825.1 Candidatus Wunengus sp. YC64 | reverse complement strand
AGCAAAAACAATACGCCGATCCCAAAAAGGTGCACTTGCTCGTGGGAACCCTCGACTGTAATCCCAGGGGATTCGGTTTCGTTATTCCGGTCAAAGAAGACGGCGGCGAAGACATCTATGTTAATGAAGAAGACATGGGCCCTGCCATGCATGGAGACCTTGTGGTCGTTCGGCTTCCTGCCACAACACAGATACCAAAGAGATGGAAGGGGAAAAAAAGAGGCGCATCCGGACAAATCGTTAATGTGCTGAAACGCGTGAATGAGCTTGTCGTAGGCACCTTTGAAAAAACAAAACGGCTGCGATTTGTCGCCCCCGATGAACCAAGATTGTTCAGAGATATCTACGTTGCAGAAGAAGCTTCAATGGATGCGCAGCCCGGCGACAAGGTGGTCGTGCGGATCACCGAGTGGCCGTCCAGACATCTCAATCCAGAGGGTGAGATTACGGACGTTTTGGGGAAAGAAGGAGACCATAAGGTTGACCTCCGTTCGATTATGTATCAATTCAAGCTGCCGCACGCCTTTGGCCAAAAAGTGGCAAATGAAACGAAACATATTTCCCATTCTATATCTCAAACCGAAATCCAAAACCGGCTCGACTTGCGCAGCAAACTGATTATTACCATCGATCCGGAAGACGCCAAGGATTTTGATGATGCGGTGTCTCTCGAAAAAGACAGGCATGGACACTGGCAATTGGGCGTACACGTTGCCGATGTTTCATACTATGTAAAACCTGATACAGCGATTGACGATGATGCCCGCTACCGCGGTACGAGTGTCTACTTACCGGGCGAAGTTATCCCTATGCTGCCCGAAGTATTATCGAACAATCTCTGCAGCCTGAAGGAAGGGGAAGACCGGCTCACCAAAAGTGTTTTTATGACCATCGACAGCAAAGGGCATCTCCTCAAGTCGGAGATTAGACATTCCGTTATTAACGTTTCCAAACGCCTGACCTATAACCAGGCCACCGCTATCCTCAATAAGGAAATGACTTCGCACATACCAGATAACGTTGCAGAGTTATTAAAGAACACGGCGCATCTCGCCCAATTGCTCTTTCATAACCGCCTGGAACGCGGCGCCCTGGAACTGGACATCCCTGAAGTCTCAATAAAATTGGACGAAAAAGGTCATGTTAAAAACGTCGAGAAGGTGGAAAGAGATATCTCCCATAAATTAATAGAGGAATTTATGCTCCTGGCCAATGAAACGGTGGCAACGTTCATGCACGAAAAGGAAATGCCGCTCTTGTGCCGTGTCCATCCTGAGCCTGATGAGGAGGACATGCGGGAATTCGCCGACTTTGCACGAGGGCTTGAACATACCAAAATAGACCCCTTCAAAAGTAAACAGTTGCAAGGATTGTTGGACAAAGTGCGCGGGAAGCCTGAGGCCTATACCATAAACCTGGTGCTGTTAAAATCTATGAAACAGGCCGTCTATAAGGCAGAAGGCGGGGGGCATTTTGCGCTTGCAATGGATCACTATACCCACTTTACATCACCCATACGACGATATCCGGACATGATCGTCCACAGGATTCTGGACCAGTATTTCTCAGGCGACTTGTCCTCTCCCCAGGTGAAAGGTGCATGGGCAAATTGTTTGCCCGATTGGGCGGCGCATTGCTCCATGACCGAACGCAGGGCGGACGATGCTGAAAGGGAAATTACCAAACTAAAATTGCTCCGGTTCTTTGAAGACAGGATTGGCGCCATCCTGGACGGCGTTATTACCGGTGTTCAGGAATATGGATTCTTTGTTCAACTCGATAAATACCTCGTGGAAGGACTCGTCCACATCCGCACCCTGTCTGATGACATCTATCGTGTAGACAAAAAGAACATGGCTCTCGTCGGCACACGGAGCAAGAAAATGTATAAGATCGGGGCAGTAGTAAAGGTGAAGATCTATAAAATAGACCTCTTAAAAAGAGAAATGGATTTTATACACTGTGAGGAACCTAAGGGTAAGGTCAGACACGGAAAGACACGCCATTTACAAGAGGAAGATTTAGAATAAAACTGTGGGGGCAATTCATGAATTGCCCCTACAACATTGAATTTCCTTAACGTTTAATTAGGCTGCCTTCGGCAGCGACTTTTAAAGCTCCCCTCTAGAAAGAGGGGCTGGGGGTGTGTTACGGCAAATTTACACACCCCTTTATCCCCTCTTTTTAGAGGGGAATTATAAAAGTTTGAAATTCCTGAACATTTAATTAGGAACAAAGATGGCTGTTCCACAGGAAATACTTGGGCTGGTCGGGCGATTTGAAAATAACCGCGAGGCGTACCGCTCCGGCCAATACAACGAGACCCAGCTTCGGCGCGAGTTCGTTGACCCGTTTTTCAAAATCCTGGGCTGGGACGTAAACAACGAAAAGGGCTATGCCGAGGCTTACAAGGACGTTATCCACGAAGACTCCATCAAGGTAGGCGGCGTCACCAAGGCACCCGACTACTG
>DBJWYX010000350.1:0-2492 GCA_052360825.1 Candidatus Wunengus sp. YC64 | reverse complement strand
TGCCACAGACAAGGTCAACATGAGGCATGCGTTTGAATATTGACTCACCATCCTTCTGCGCCATACATCCCAGAACGCCCACAATCACATCGGGGTGTCTTTTTTTCAGGGTCTTCAATGCACCAAGATGAGAATATACCTTATCTTCGGCATGCTGGCGCACACTACAGGTGTTGAATAATATGACATCTGCATCATCTATTTCGTTTACGATTTTATAGCCTTCTTCTTGCAACAAACCAAGCGAAAGCTCGGCATCAAGCTTATTCATCTGACAGCCAAAAGTTTCAAGAAAGACGGTTTTGTGTTGTCTGTTATTTGTTAAATCTACTGAATTAATCATGTTGAGTTTAAAATGAACAATATTACAGTAACATCAAAATAAATTAACAAGTCAGATAGTCGCCGATTTTAAAATTAATTTTAACTAACACCACAATGCAATCCAAGTGTTTTTTGTCTAACCTGCCCAGGAAGAGTACTTTCGTTTGGTACGCTGGTCGGCTTTATGACACTTTATGCGACCACCGTGCGCAGCCCTATTATGATGATTTCCCACTACGAGCATCCGGTATCCGGGGGAGGTATGACCCGTGGTCTGGAAGCTGCAATTCGGGACGCTTAGAAGATCATAGTACGTTTTATAGAAGAGAACACAATTTACATGGATATTTGAAATTGCTATAATTTTCGTTCGTAGAGGTCAATCGCAGGCATTAAAGCCAACAGGAAGTTGTTACTGCGCGCAGGAATATTTCTTGTCATTACTAAATTTTTATTATACACTTTGGCAACTGTTTCTTGGTAGCGACACTGGTTCGTCTTTAGTTAATGGCAAAGGAACCATATAAATATTAAAAAATCCACACAATCACAACTATAAACTCCTGATTATTGTGTTCGCAGTTGTCATGTTAGGGTTTTCTGTTATACAAATTTATTCCTAAAATTAAGCAAATCATAAATAGAAGATGTCTCAATCAAACAAGAAAAGAAATCTAATTGGGGATAATGCCTCCTTCGCTTATTCTTTGAACAAGACAATCCGCAGTTTGATAATGAGGGCGATGTGTCTGATCAGGGGCAGGGCAAAGGAGGTGCGAACCGATCTTCTTAAAGAGCGAATCGAAAGGATCCTGCTGGTGCGTGCAACCTTTCGCATGGGGAATTCTATCCTTGCTACACCAGCCATATTTATATTTCGGAGAAATTTCCCTCACGCCATGATTGACTTTGTAGGACCACCCGTATCCAAGTCCCTTTTTAAGAACCTGCCAATTGATCACTACTTTAGTATTACCCGCCGTTTTCCCAACGTCTTGTGGGCATATTTTGTCCTTCTTAATAAAATCAGATATACAGGTTATGACCTTGCAGTTGACGTGAGTTGTTCACAATCAGCTATGGGTTCGTTCATTGTGGGATTTTCTAATGCGCGTCTCCGAATGGGAGCGCGAGGGAAATGGGACTATTGGTTTAACATTCCGATTACGAGACCGGCAGATACTAACAAGTATCAAGTTCTTCCAGTATTTCTTGCTGCCACGGGTATGGAAACGCAGAAGATTTTCCCCCTATTGACTCTCTCCTCTGAGGAAAAGAAGGAAGGGAGGCGTAGGATAGAAGCTTTGATCGGAGGAAGCCGAGTTCCTATTGTTGGGGTTTTTGTCGGAGGTAGGAACGCAAAAGGGAAAAGATGGTCTATAGAGAATTTCACACAACTGATTACAGCCCTTCAGGCACAGGAGATAAAAGTCATTGTTTTTTTTGGCCCCGAAGAGAAAAAACTAATAAGGTTTTTCCGTCAATCATTGGGAAAGAATATCCCTCTTGTCTTTGAGCCTTCAGCTATGACTTTTGCATCTATGGTCTCGAATTGCTCTCTCTTTATTGCTTGTGATAGTGGTCCAATGCACCTGGCATGCGCATTGGGTGTACGTACAATTGCAATATTTCAAAATCCAGATTTTAACCGTTGGGGTCCCCCAGCAGACATGGCTCAAATCGCCTATGAACCTGGCGGTGTTTCAGACAAGGCGGTCTTGAAAATTTCTCTTGAAGAGTTATCTTACAAGGCTATGTTGTAAAGTAACCAAGTGCAGAATTATGGTAATGATTGTACCTGGCACAGAGCAATGAGGAGGGACTGAGAAGGGACTTTCATAACAACAATAAATTCAAATAAATAGAGTAAACACTCTTTTATATAGGACCATTAATTTTTACCAAATCGTTGTCTCCCACTATTACTGCATTATCTAGTCAGTTCTTCTTTGATTTTGGTATCAAATTATTTGTATAATGTGACAAAATTAAAAGAACGATTTAAGTTTTATTAGGCCGTTGCAACGTAGCTTGCTTTTATACCAGAATGAATTCAACAATCTCTGTTAATAATACCCGTTTAATATTGATTTGTATTATACTCTTTACTGGGTTCCTTTTCTTTTTTAATCTTGGGAAAAGGGACTTATGGGCGCCTGATGAGCCTC
>DBJWYX010000349.1:0-2501 GCA_052360825.1 Candidatus Wunengus sp. YC64 | reverse complement strand
ATTCCCACCGAATCATATAGCAGGTTGGAGCAAGGATATGCCGTGTTACAAAGAGGCAAAGGCAAATCCAGCGTAAAGACTTTTTTAAAGTTTGTACAAGGAAAGAAAGGGAAAACAATACTTTCAGATTTTGGTTTTATTTTACCGTAAATCGAATAGGTCTTAACTTGATATAGGAATTTCAAACAATCAGTTCCTCCCCCTGTCCCCCTCCAGAGGGGGAGAAAGGGGGAGGATTCCATAGGGGAGGCTAGGTGGGGGGGAAAGGGAAAAAGATGATCACCCTCCTCTAACCCCTCCCATCGTTCGACTGAGCTCACGACGAAGTCAAGGGAGGGGTAAAAGTCGCCGAAGACCTAATTAATCACACTAAAATGGTCAAATATTTTCATCAAGGGACTAATATCAAATGAATTTTGCAGCGCCCCTCCTTTTATCTTTAAGACTTTCCCTCGTTACTATGGTTTTGTTGTTCATTGCAGGTATTCCCTTTGCCTACTGGCTTGTTTTTTCAAGGGTACGATGGAAGTACCTTGTAGAGTCCGTGGTGGCCTTGCCTCTTGTCCTTCCACCAACGGTGTTAGGTTTTTATCTCCTCATGGTCATTGGAGGCAACAGCTTCATGGGCAGATGGTATGAGGCTGCATTCAATAAGACGCTTGCATTTTCCTTTGAAGGGCTTGTCCTGGGTTCGTTCATTTATAGCCTGCCCTTTGCCGTACAGCCCTTTCAAACTGCCTTTGCAGGGGTTGACAGAAAATTGCTTGAGGCATCATGGTCATTGGGCCGTTCTCATCTCTATACCTTCTTTCGTGTTATCCTGCCTCTCTCCCGACAGGGTATCATTACGGGTTGTGTGCTTTCCTTTGCTCACACCCTGGGCGAATTTGGGGTCGTGCTCATGATTGGCGGAAACATCCCAGGGATAACGAAGGTCGCTTCGGTAGCCATCTATGACGAGGTGCAGTCACTGAATTATGGCAGCGCCAATGTGTATTCAATGATTCTGTTGTCTTTCTCATTTGTGATACTTGCAGCGGTTTATTTTATCAACAGAAGATTTATACGGACTATCTAACCCGAACGAGTCGGAAGAGTTCTTTGATGGGAATTTACGATTTTTTTAAATCCCAAATCGTAAATTCTTGCTAAAAGTGTCAAAATATTTTTGGGAAGATACTAATGCTGAATATTTCACTTCAAAAAACATGGAAAGAGTTCGGGCTGGACGTGGCCTTTGAGATTCCCCGTGGAAAGGTAACGGCATTATTCGGTCCTTCTGGCGCTGGTAAATCAAGTATCCTGCGCATTATTTCCGGTTTGGAAACAGCCGATGGCGGAATAATCTTACATGGAAAAGAAGTATGGTTTGACGATACCCAAAAGATTCATCTTCCACCCCAACAGCGTTCTATTGGCTTTGTATTTCAGGACTTTGCCTTATTTCCACACCTGACGGTAGAGAGAAATGTTGCATATGGAATAAAAGAAAAGAGAAGGTTGAACGAATTAAAAGATTTGATATCCCTTGTAGGTTTATCCGGCTATGAACGCTATTATCCCGCCCAATTATCCGGAGGACAAAAACAGAGGGTTGCTTTGATTCGAGCACTTGTCAGGAAACCCGACCTCCTTTTGCTCGATGAACCGCTTTCTGCCCTTGACTGGGAGACACGCAGGCAGTTGCAGGAAGATTTAAAAAAGATTATAAAACAGTTTCACGTGACAACTCTCTATGTGACCCACGACGTGACCGAGGTGTATAAACTGGCAGACTATGTGGTCGTGCTTGAGTCAGGAAGGGTTGTCAAAAAGGGAACGCCGGAAGAGGTTTTCCTGGGGAAAAAATTAAGTACCCGCATCCAGATTGTTGGGAAGGTGGTTAGTATTGAATCTGATTCTATTATGGCGGCTGTTACCGTTATGCATAATGATCAGTATTTTAAGACCCTGATCGATACAGAAGAGGTCGATAGGCTGAATTTAAAAGTCGGAGATGACGTCGTAATCGGCGCTAAATCTTCTGATGTAATCTTGTTTAAAGTCTTAACACAATCTTAACACAATCTTAATATTCCCTTAATAATTATGAGATAAAAGGTTTGTTTAAAGTACTTTTCTGAACATTCCGCTTAAATCTTTCCGCAATTATCTCCCGTATGTATTTTAGGAAGCGTTTGAGATGAAGGTTGAACACGATATAAAAGGGCAACAAAAAACAAAGGTAAAATTAGAGGGTCTGACCTTTTATTATGGGAAATACAGGGCCATAGACAAGGTTTCCATGGAGTTTTTTGAGTGTAAGGTTACGGCTATCATAGGACCTTCAGGGTGTGGAAAATCAACCTTGATTAAATCGATTAATCGCATCTCCGAGATTACGAATGAGGTGCAGGTCGAGGGAAGAGTTTTATTAGACGACAAAAACGTATACGATCGTGACATTGACCTCGTCGATTTGAGACGACGCGTAGGCATGGTATTTCAGAGACCCAATCCCT
>DBJWYX010000348.1:2277-2502 GCA_052360825.1 Candidatus Wunengus sp. YC64 | reverse complement strand
CGTCTTTCTTCCCCTGCGGTCTCATTTTAAGCTTGACCTTATCCACCTTATCCAGCCAATAAAGGATAATGAGGTGAGAATATTCATCAATTCCTTCCAGGCCGTCTATATAGTTGGGATCAATGACTATTTCTGTAATCAATTCCTGCCACCCGCCAAATTTAGGCTGCTTTATGGAACTTTTAATATAACCAATGGATTTTAATTGCATAATATTCTCCATGT
>DBJWYX010000348.1:0-2247 GCA_052360825.1 Candidatus Wunengus sp. YC64 | reverse complement strand
AAGGAAACGAAGATAAAATTGATTATATTCTCATCACTTTTTTTTCTTACGCCCCGACAAACGTTTGATGAATCCCGGCATGAATGCAATCACAGCAATGAATCCCAATGCCAGCAGTATATTCCGGATTGTCCCTTCTCCTCCTGTTACTGCATTGCGTCCAGCGTAGCCAAGGTATGTGTAAGCTATTGCGCCGGGCAACATGCAAATGTAGGACGTAACCACATAAGGGAACAGGCGGATGCGCGTAAGTCCCAGCATATAATTCAATAAGTTAAAGGGAAACAACGGCACGAGGCGAACGAAGGCCACAAAACGCCAACCTTCGGATTCTACACCCTCAACCAATTGCCTTAACCTGCCACCTATCTTGCGTGATACTAAATCAGAGGCAAGATAGCGGGCAATAAGAAATGCCATTGTGGCGCCGATAGTTGCGCCTGTCAGGCTGTAGAACGTCCCCCAAACAGGTCCGAATAGAACACCACCCGCAATTGTCAGAACCGCCCCCGGCAGAAGCAGCACAGTTGATATCGCATAAATACCAATAAACAGAAGGGGAGCCATGACACCAGCGCTTGCAAGCCAGCCCTCAAGGGCTGCAAAGTTGAACTGTTTGCGATAAGCAACCGCAGTTACAATCCCAACTATCAAAAAGACGAACACTGTAATGCGAATGATGCTAGTAGATTTCATCGTTCATATCGTTTCCAAATGACACGACCCGATTGGCCGGCTCTCTGGCTCACACTGAAACAGATATTCTTACTACCTGACCCTTAGAGTGAATCGACAAGATTTCCGTCCTTTTTGATTTGCTCTATGAGTATCTCCTTTAAGATATCAAAGGCGTTTAACATCTTTGGATTTGCCAGCCGGTAATAGACAACGTTCCCTTCTTTCCTGGTAGTGAGGATACGACGGTCGCGCATCATGCCCAGATGCTGGGAAAGATTGCCCATATCAATACCAATCCTTTCGGAAAGTTCGGTTACCTTCATTTCGTTCTCGCGGAGGGTATTGATAATTTCCAACCTTGTCGGATGTGAAAAGACCTTGCACATCTCTGCATGGTACTCGTATATCTTTTTTTCTATATCCTTCTTTTGTATCTTAGCCATAAATAGAGTATTAGAATAATAGTATTTTATAAATATCTAAAATACTATAAATATCAGGTCTTATCCTGTCAACAAAAATAATGGGGTAGACAATTCTTAAAAATAAAGATAAAATTAGTCCTCATTTTGGACACAGATTAGCGTGGGCGCTCAGTCGAACGATTGACAGGATATTAAAATAAATTGGGCGTAGGGGCAATTCATGAATTGCCCTTACAATTTATACCCGTGAAATTTGCGTTCTGATTTAAACAATTGTAATAGTCAAGATCACCGCAGAGTCACAAAGGTAGCGGAAAAGTGGCGGGTGTCGAGTGACGAGTGACGAGTGACACGTCACTCGTCACTCGTCACTTCTCTGCTCTCTGTTAACACAATCACAAAGATCACTGAATGGAGATAAATACATGAAGAAATGCATTGCTGTACTGGCTGGAGACGGAATCGGACCGGAAATCATGAGGGAAGGACTAAAGGTGCTGGATACCGTGGCGAAGAAATTTGGCCATGCCTTCGAATATAAAGAGGCGCTGGTAGGCGGGTGCGCCTATGACAAGTATGGTCATCCACTGCCTGACGAAACACGGAAGATATGTGACCACGCCGACGCCATCTACTTTGGCGCAGTAGGTGGACCAAAATGGGAAAATCTTCCGGCAGAACTAACCCCGGAACGAGGCGCTTTGCTCCCATTGCGGGCTATCTACGGCCTGTTTGCAAACCTGCGTCCTGCCGTGATTTTTGGTCCCCTTTCCGATGCAGCATCCCTGAAATCGGACCGTTTAAAGGGTGGACTGGACATCCTCATTGTGCGTGAACTGACGGGCGGGGTTTATTTCGGTAAAAACAAGGTAAAGTCTGTCACCTTGAAAGAAGGAACGGTTCAGGGGGAATATGCCGTTGATTATATGATTTACTCCGTACCTGAGATCCAGAGGATTACCAAAGTAGCCTGCGAGGCAGCCATGAAACGCAGCAAGAAATTGACCTCAATTGACAAGGCAAACGTCCTGGAAAGCTCAAAACTATGGCGAAAGGTGGTTGTTGATTTCGTTCAGAAAAATTATCCACAGATACAACTTAACCACATGTACGTGGACAACGCCGCCATGCAACTGGCAACGAA
>DBJWYX010000347.1:0-2531 GCA_052360825.1 Candidatus Wunengus sp. YC64 | reverse complement strand
ATGTGACCGGTTGTGGCAGTGGTGCTGAAACCATAGAAAAAATGCAGGAAAAGGACTTTGATGTGGTCGTATTGGATATGAATATGCCCGTGATGGATGGGATTGAGGCCCTGAAAAGGGTAAAAGAAATGGAGCCTACCACAGAAGTAATTGTTTTAACCGGTCAGGGTACTATTGAAAATGCCGTTCAAGCTACAAAGTTGGGCGCCTACGACTATCTGACAAAACCGTGTCAGTTAACTGAATTGTGTGTATTGTTGCAAAAGGCGCTCGAAAAAAGACAGTTAAACCGGGAAAATGTTCACCTCAAGCGGCTAGTAAAAGACGTTTGTGGGACTCCTGTGATGATTGGCAACAGCATTGCAATGAATGCCGTATACAAAATGGTCGATAAGGTGGCTGCTTCTGACGCTGTTGTGTTGATCCAGGGAGAGAGTGGAACAGGGAAAGAACTTATTGCCCAGATGATCCATCAACGCAGTATAAGGGCAAATAAACCATTTGTGGTGATAAATTGTGCTACCTTGCAGGAGGCTTTGTTAGAGACGGAACTCTTTGGACACGTTAAAGGGGCATTTACCGGCGCTGTGGAATCACGCATAGGTTTATTTGAAGTAGCAGACGGAGGCACGTTGTTTTTAGATGAAATTGGAGAACTGGCGATTAATACACAGGCAAAACTCCTTCGTGTCGTTCAATCTGGTGAGATACGGCGTGTCGGTGATAATAAGGCTATTAATGTGGATACCCGTATAATTGCGGCTACCCATAGAGATCTTGCCGGAGAGGTAAAAAATGGGAAATTCAGGGAAGACTTATATTTTCGGTTGAACGTGATTACGCTGTCTCTTCCGCCGCTGCGAGACAAGCGGGAGGACATTCCTGTTTTGATTGACCATTTTCTCGATAATTTTTGCAAAAATAGACAGAAAAAAATTCTGCTTCCGGAAGTGATGACGGCAATGTCGCAATATCACTGGCCGGGCAATGTCCGTGAATTAAAAAATACTATTGAACGGTTGGTGGTAATGACGGAAGGTAATAGTATTTCCATCGAAGATTTGCCCGAAAACATCCGTGGAGTATCTTCGACTACAGCCGAAGGAACGGAAATAGTTCTTTCAGGGATTGAGAAGAAGCACATACTTAAAGTGCTGCATGAAAAGCAGGGAAACAAAACCCTTGCGGCAGAAGCCCTTGGCATATCTTTAAAAACCCTGTACAACAAGTTGAAGGTTTACCATATTGACGTATGATTAATTTCTTTTGGTAATTCCATAAATTTTGATATATAATTTTGAGTAATAATTTATTTTGAAAAACAACATTCGTGCATTTAACGATGAATCCGGATATTTCTATTGTGGTGCCAGTGTATAACGAGGTTGATAACGTCGAACCTCTCAGCCACGCCATTATCAATGCCATGCAAGGGAAAAACTACGAAGTTGTTTTTGTAGATGATGGCAGCACTGACGGAAGTACCCAAAAATTAAGGGAATGGTGTGCCCAACATACAAATTTTCGCACTGTCCACTTTAAGAAAAATGCAGGTCAAACGGCGGCCATGGATGCCGGCTTCAGGCATGCAGCAGGGAAATACGTGGTTTCTATGGATGCCGATATGCAGAATGACCCTGCCGATATCCCGAAATTAATTGAAAAGCTGAATACTTTTGATATGGTATGTGGGTGGAGACAGAAGAGAAACGACCCGTGGATCAAACGCATTTCTTCCAAAGTAGCCAATTATATTAGAAACAAGCTTTCAAAGGAGGATATTAGGGATACGGGGTGTTCTCTCAAAGCATATCGCAGGGATTGTCTCGATCATATCAAGTTATATAACGGCATGCATCGGTTTTTGCCCACGTTGTTTAAGATGGAAGGATTTACCGTTACCGAAATCGTTGTAAACCACTATCCCCGGAAATTTGGGAAATCGAAGTATGGGATATCAAACAGGGCATTCAGGGCATTTGTAGATTTATTGGTTGTTCGGTGGATGAAAAAAAGGAAACTTAATTATGAGGTAGAAAATGAGTAATTTTATAACACATATTAATTTCTGGGTTGTGCTTGGTTTTGTTGGGCAATTTCTGTTTGGCTCCAGATTTTTTATACAATGGATTGTCTCGGAAAAGCGCGGCGAGAGTACGATTCCAGAGATATTCTGGTATTTAAGTATGGCCGGCAGCGCCATATTATTTACCTATGCAATTTACCGGCGCGATCCAGTATTTATTATGGGACAATGCTCAGGGATTTTTATCTATACTCGCAACATTATGTTAATTTATAAAAAGAAGAGGCTCCTGGCCGCGGCAACCGGCGAGGGGATGAATCTCCCAAAAACTGCTGCCGAATAATTTCGTTAAATAATGCCATTTACACCGAATGCCATAAGTAAGTCTACTGTTATTCCGAACGAAGTGAGGGATCTAAGATTTCTCCCTTTGGTCGAAATGACGAATTTCTTTCGTTACCGAATATAGACTATAGTAAACGTAATAAATATGGTTACATGCAAA
>DBJWYX010000346.1:0-2547 GCA_052360825.1 Candidatus Wunengus sp. YC64 | reverse complement strand
CCCAACGACTTTGTTTTCGTAAATGAGTTTTGAGTATGCCCCTGCGGTATTTCCTACATCGCGGTATTCGCCTACCAGCCGGCTTTTTGCGCATCCGATGGATGGTTTGCCGAGGATTAATCCCATATGCGATGCCAGACCGAAATGCCGGGGATGGGCAATTCCCTGACCGTCAAAAAGGATGATATCCGGATTGCTTTTGAGTTTGCGAAACGCCCTGAGCAGTATTGGCGCTTCGCGGAATGAAAGGAGTCCGGGAATATAGGGAAATCTTGCCTTGCCCATAGCCGTTGCCTCCTCAATTATTTCTAAATGTTTATTCAGCTTAAATACAACTATCCCTGCAAAAAAGCTGTCAGTGAGTTTGTCGTAAGAAACATCGGTACCTGCTATAGTATGAATTTCCCCTGTATATTTTCCGAAGGTTAATAAATCCCTTAACGTTTCCTGTATCTGAGTCGCCTTTTTGTAATTTACACGCCATGAGTGTAATTGATTGAATTTCACCTCAGAATACCTCGTTTAGTTTGTTGGATTTATAGGGTTTATCGAGTTAGTCGTGTGTTAAACTCAACAAACCCAATAAACTCAACAAAACCAGCAAACTTGTTAAGGGGCTTCTAACTCCTCAATCTTTGGCAAGTCTTTAAGATCCTTTAATCCGAAATATTCAAGAAACCTTTTCGTTGTTCCGTAGAGTAAAGGATGCCCTAACGATTCGTCCCTTCCTGCAACCTTAACAAGGTCTTTCTCCATGAGCAACCTGATGATTTGACCAGACTGCACACCGCGGATGGATTCTACATCTGCCCGCAGGATAGGCTGTTTGTAAGCAATTATCGCAAGGGTCTCAAGAGATGCCTGCGAGAGTTTTGTCTCTCCCGATTTTTTCCTTAATTTTGCAATCCATTCGTAATATTCCGGTTTAGAAAATAACTGGTAGCCTCCTGCAATTTCCTCGATCTGAAACGATCTCCCCTGTGTTTCATAGTCATTTTTGATTTGTGCGATAGCCTCAAGCACCTGAGCGCTATCAGTATCTCCGACAATGTCCACCAGTTTGCGGAGTGTAATTGGTTCTTCGGCGGCAAATATTAACGATTCGACGATGGGTTTGATCTCTTCGATTGTTTTCATTTGTCAAAATACCGTTGGTTTATACAAACTACTTAATTTCCCAGTCCGGAGGTTGCACAACACCTTTGATTTTATCAATAGCGTCCTGCACCGCCTTGATCACAGCCTTTGTGGAAATCGTAGCGCCTGTAATGGCCACGATCTTTTCGGCGTCTTTTACCTTCGACACAACAAGTTGATTGTAGGTCTTCCTTTTAAATTGCTCCTGAAACCATGGTTGAACCTTGTTTGTTGCCTTATTTGATAACCCATATCTTTTTATTCTTTCAGGTTGTCTGATGAGCGGTAATTCCCAGGATTCGTCGCTGTCCCAGTCAATTGATTTCAATTCCCTGCCGTATATTAAGCTCCACAGTGTGGTTGTGCTTTCAATCTCAGTCATCTTTGTGCCAAGGCCGGGAGTTTCGTTTTGTGCAAGGATATTGATTCCAAATATCTTTTCAAGTTTAGGGTCAACTCCCACCATAACCTTG
This sequence comes from Candidatus Wunengus sp. YC64, assembly GCA_052360825.1. Lineage (GTDB taxonomy): Bacteria > Planctomycetota > Brocadiia > Brocadiales > Brocadiaceae > Wunengus. The sequence goes on along the minus strand of DBJWYX010000346.1, from coordinate 937 downwards.
ATCCTACTTGAATATCCCTGAGCCTCTCCACTGGCTGCATAACCAACAACTTGACCTGACTTGTTCAGACCCTTATAGACACGATCCTGGTCTGCGCTGTTTGATGATGTGATTTCCACCGGGGCGCCTTCCAAACCAGGAAGTACCCTGTATAAAGCCTCTGTACGAACGGCCAATTCCTTCTTTTTGATCGTGCCTTTCGTGAGCATAAAAGTCGACGATACCCCTATAGCGGCCAGAAGTGAAACAATAGTCAATATCATCGTGTATTGTATCTTCTTTTGCATCTTACGCTTTCTTTCCCTTGGCGCCGTATAGTCGTGGTTTTGTGAACCGATCAATAAGAGGCGTTGCCGTGTTCATGAGTAATATAGAATAGCATACACCTTCCGGATAACCGGAATAAAAACGAATCAGCGCCGTTAATATGCCTGCGCCAACGGCAAAGATGATTAGACCACGTTTTGTCAGGGGAGAGGTAACCATATCGGTGGCCATAAAGAACGCACCCAGGAATAGTCCCCCTGCAAAGATATGGTAAAAAGGATTCTTAATCCACGTCGCTACTGACTGTTGAGGTAAAATCAAGACCATGACAAAGACCGTGGCGATATAATACGCAGGAACCTGCCATTTGATGTGTCGTTTGTAAATCAGGTAAATTCCACCAAGCAATAAAGCGATGGCAGAGGTCTCCCCGATACAACCGGGGACGTTCCCCATGAATAGCTGGGCAAGATGGTAGGTTTCTGCCCCTGCTTCTTTGGCCAGAGGCGTTGCCCTTGTTATGGCGTCTACCAGTTTACCATCGGCATCAACCTGCGCTATGTTATGGAAAAGCTTATGTATCCCGTGCTGAGTCAACGTACGCCAGTCGGAGTTGATAACTGCCGGATAGGCGACCTGCAGGAAAGCGCGCGCTGCCAGGGCGGGATTC
>DBJWYX010000345.1:0-2592 GCA_052360825.1 Candidatus Wunengus sp. YC64 | reverse complement strand
GTCTTTGCAGAAGTTCCGCACTTCTTCATCGCCATAACAAATCACCCCCTCTCTTAGGCCTTAATTAGGACCAAAATGTATAATGAAATTACCAATTTCTCTGTAAAACCTTTCCTGTTTCACCGCGTACACAGCAGAAATCAACGTATTTGCCGGCGCTTGTTGCGAAATCCCGGAGAGTTTCGACAGGATATGGTTCAATAGTCAGCATCTTTGTATCCAGACAGTGATTCGGCTTAAACGACTGTATTATATATCGCCCGGCGCCTTGAATAGTCCTGGCAATAGCCTCGATATCATCTCCATCGAGTTGTGTTGGGCATACCGTGGTACGGAATTCATATTCAATACCGCTTTCCATAATAATGCGGATGCTCCTTTTGATGTCTTCGATGTTGCAGGGCACACCGGAAATCTGTTCGTACTTTTCTTTCTGAAGAGGGGCCTTTATATCCATAGCCACGCAATCAATAAGGCCTCTGTCAATTAAATCCTTTAACACATGAGGATTGGTGCCGTTGGTATCCAAACGTACCAGAATTCCTGTGTCCTTGAATACCTTAAGGAGAACATCGAGACGCTTGTGCGAGGTTGGCTCACCGCCGGTGACTACAATACCATCAACCCATCCAAGATTTTGCCGTATCTTGCTCACGACGGCATCGACAGGAATGGATTCCAATTCATTCGGCGACTGAACCAGATGAGGGGCATGACAATAGGGACACCGAAGATTGCACGTCGGCAAAAAGACAATAGAGACTATCTTTCCTTCCCATTCGATGAGGCTATTTTCTATAAATCCCTTGATTGGTACAATCACGCTATCCCATAATTTAAAGTAGGATGGGTTAAGCGAAGCGAACCCATCTTTTCATCTATTTTTGTTGGGTGCGCTCCGCTTCACCCAACCTTACATACTATTTGTAGGGGCACAAGATTTTGTGCCCCTACTTTGAAATTCCTGTACCTAAATTTAACACTTCGTTACACATGATTCCTCAGGCACGCGCTCCTCTTTGGGTAAGAAATCACTGACGCTGTAATTACCCTTATGTCTGTCTGCCAGCTCGCCGATCTTTGATTTGTTCCAGTTATTGATACGGCTAAAATATCCCACGATCCTTGAAATGCCGTACACATTCCTGGAACCGCAGTGTCCGCAGATATCGGTAAGTTTCTGGGTAACCTTCTTGCAATCATTGCAAATAGTGAATTCCGGGGAAATCGTGACCTGCGCTGCTTGCGTGTTTTTGAAAGTCTTTTTTACCAGATTCATGATGCTGGCTGGAGACGGCCTTTGTTCGCCTACAAATGCATGGATGATGGCGCCCGATTCAATCATGGTATGAAACTTACTCTGGAGGAAGATGCGGGTAATCATATCCACTGGCGCATCCGGACGCAGATGCACACTATTGGTGTAGTAAAATTCATCCTTCTCGATATTTCCTTTGACCATGTCAGCGGCCTCCGGATAATTCCTCACGTCGACCTTGGCAAGCCTTCTGCTGGCGCTTTCGGCGGGAGATTCTTCTAAAGAAAATTTCAAATTATATTTCTTCCCAGCTTCTTTCACACGTGTATACATGTGTGAAATGACCCGCAGTCCCTGCTTAATCATATCATCACCCTCGTGCAATTCTCTCCCTGTCATAAATTGCAGGCATTCATTCAATCCTAAGATACCTACAATATAGGTAGAGGCCTCAAGATCCACATAAGGACGACCGTCTTTCGCCTTCTTGCCGATCTCCCAGAGGGGCATTTCCGGACTTGCCATTAATTTCCCCACGAACTTCTTTTTCTGGAGATGAGCCTTGACGGCGATTTCTATGCCTTTATCAATCTCTTTATACAGCGCCTCCCAATTGCCCTTTCCTGCTTTGTAGGATGCCTGAGGGAGGTTAATGGTAATATTCTGGAATCCGCAGAAACGCATACTTTCCGGATGCTTGATCATATAATGGTCGTCAATCGTGGTACGCAAACGGCAGCATGCAGAGAGCGTGATTTCATCCCTGTCAAAAATGAAATAAGGAACGCCGTTCTCGCTGGCAATCTGGCATGCGTATTCCAGTATCTCGTACTGTTTCGGGTCGTTGAGGGTATCTTCATTGATGTGGAAATCACACTTTGGGAAGGCAAACGGATGCCCGTAGCAGTCTCCCTCGCGCCATACGTCAAGCATAGCCAGTGTAAATTGTCGGGCGGTTTCTTCATAATCCCCGTAGGTTTTTCCCGTGGGTTTTCCGTTGGGTCCAATGGCAGGAATGTTCTTTAAGTATCGCGGGATGCCTGTATGAACGTTGAAATCCAGGAATAACGTCTGGCCACCTCGGGAAAAAGAGCTCTGGGAACAACTGAAAATAAGGTGTTGCGCCTCTTGCTTCATCTCTTTATAGCTCATGCCCTCCAGATAAGGGGCATACATAATGTTGACATATCCCACGCCTAGCGCACCCGCATAGTAGGCCTGCATGGACGCCAGAAACGTGTTGAGATGACCTGTCAGGGTACGCGCATGTTTTGCCGGGGCTGATTCTGTATCCAGATTCTGGAGTGACAATCCGTATTTTTTCAAATATTCAA
>DBJWYX010000344.1:0-2616 GCA_052360825.1 Candidatus Wunengus sp. YC64 | reverse complement strand
TTACCATAATTTTGTATTTTATATCTTCCGTTTGGTCAATCGGATACATCGTAAAGCCCGGTGTTTTTGATAAAAAAGTTGCCAAATGGACAATGATGATGGGATTTTTCATCCACAGCGGCTTTATTGTTTTCCTGGGCCTTGAATCGGGCAACATTCCCATAACTAACGTGTATGAGTCTTTCGTCTCATTACTATGGTGTATTCTCTTTGTTTACATAAATCTGGACTACCTTTATAAACTGCCATCTTTAGACACGTTTTTATTGCCTGTCGTTACTGCGCTTTCAATATGGGCGCTTACGTTTGACGGGGGAAATTTGTTAGTTACCGTAAGCCTTCAGAATTTCTGGCTCATAGCGCACATCATTCCTATATTCGTGGGATATGCGGCCTTTACTATATCATTTAGTCTAAGCATCATGTATTTGACACAACAGAGGCAATTGAAACACAAACTGTTTGGTTCTCTTTTTAACAAATTGCCTTCGCTCGAAGGGATTGACAAGATGATGTGGAAGACGATTTCTTTCGGCTTTCCACTCCTCACCCTTGGCCTTGTATTTGGCACATTTTGGGTAAAGACACAAAATGTTTTGGGTGAGATGTGGTATCTTGATTATAAGGTTATTTTGGGATTGGCAACCTGGTTGATATATGCGGCATTGCTGCATATGCGTCTGATCGCATCATTTCATGGCACCAAGATCGCATGCTTGACCATTGTGGGTTTTTGCCTGGTGCTCTTCACCTTTATTGGCACCTTCTTTATGGGATCAAAGCATGCCTTTCAGAAGGTAAGCGAACAAACGCATACAGAGTTGTTGAATGTTCAGTGACACTTTATACGTTAAATTGCCGTAATTTTTAGTTGAAAATTACGAATTACGATTTAAATCCCGTATCGTAAATCTAAAATCGTAATTTGTAAATCTGGCATGTTTTTGTTTTGGCTTGCTTGAGCTAAGGATTAGATTATGAGTATTATTGTCGTAGGATTGAATCATAAATCAGCGCCGATAGAGGTCAGGGAAAAACTAGCTTTTAATCCCAACAGTGTCAATACTGCCTTATCTCTATTTTCCCAGAAATATCAAGACCAAAACGCGGAGATTGTTATTTTATCGACCTGTAACCGTGTCGAACTCTATATCTCGTCGCAGGACGGCGCTATTAAGGCCGAAGACGTCTTTTCGTTTCTTGCCGACTTTCATAAGATTGAGCTAAATACCTTTTCTCCCTATATGTATCACTATAACGATGACCGTGCAGTGAATCATCTTTTCTTTGTGACATCCAGCCTTGATTCTATGGTGCTCGGAGAATCGCAAATCCTTTCACAGGTCAAAGAGGCTTACACGACGGCTGCCATGGAAGAGGCTACGGGAAAGATTTTAAACCAGCTTTTTCAGCAGGCGCTCAACGCTGCCAAGATCGTGCATACCAGGACGTCCATCGGCAAGCGTAAAGTTTCCATCAGCTCCGTAGCCGTGGAGTTCGCCGAAAAAATATTCCAGGATTTTACCGGTAAAATTGTCCTTGTCGTGGGCGCCGGTGAAATGTGTGAACTTCTACTCAAGCATCTTTATGAGGAAGGCGCGCGTACCTTTATCGTGGCGAATCGTACCTATGAACGTGCAGAGGAACTCGCCAACGAATATCATGGTCAGGCAATCAAATATGAATTGCTTGGCGAATATCTCGAAAAAGCTGATATCGTTATTAGTTCCACGTCTGCCCCGCACTACGTAATCCATGCCGATCAGGTGAAGGAAGCCATCAGGCATCGGAGGGGGAATCCCATGTTCCTCATCGATATTGCCGTTCCCAGGGACATTGAACCGGAGGTAGCCAATATTGACAACGTGTATCTCTATAACATCGACGACCTTCAATCTGTGGTAAGCCAGAACGTAGACGAACGAAACAGAGAGGTAGAAAAATGTCGTGTACTCATCGAGGAAGAGGTAGAGCACTTCATGGCACGGCTCGAAGAAATGAAAATAGAACCGGCGATCACCCACCTACGCAATCATTTCCACACTATTGGAAAAGAAGAACTGGATCGCTTAAAACCCAAGTTAAAGAACTTAGACAATGGAGACTGGGAGCAGGTCATTTATACCATGGAACGCACCATCAACAAACTCCTCCATCATCCCGCAAAGGTAGCCAAACAAGAGGCAAAGAATGGCGGCGGTTACCGGTATGTGGAGACCATAAAGAAGTTATTCGGCATATTCCATCACACGGACCATTCGTAACAGTAATCTACGAATTACGATTTGCGATTTACGATTTTTAAAATCTCAAATCGTAAATCTAAAATCACAAATCACACTATATCCCTGATTATTTCATGAGGGAATGTATCCTTTTTGTATCCAGTAATGCCTTTTCCATTGGCACAAGGGGCGTAATTTCTATATCAGTAAAAAAGGGGAAGAGGGGGAGTTTTGAAACGATTTCTTCCATTTCTTCGTTGGACTCAGCATCAATAATAGCAGCCGCTCCGCGCCGGCCTGACAGCTTTCCACCTGCCAATATCTTACCGCGTCTTTGAAATCGTGAAAAATACTCCCACTCTCTGATTACATAACCCAAGAAGTCCTTTAC
>DBJWYX010000343.1:0-2619 GCA_052360825.1 Candidatus Wunengus sp. YC64 | reverse complement strand
GGATAAGCTGGATGGAATCTATATCAAAGACGCCTTTTGCCATCGGGTGATCGCCAAATTTCTGGTGGTCTCCCGTAAGACACAGTAAATTTTTTGCTCCTAACGCAGCGGCACCCAGGAGGTCGCTCTGTATGGCAATACGATTTCTGTCGCGGCAGGTCATCTGTATGATTGGTTCTAATCCCGCATCAAGCACGATGCGACCTGCGGCAATGCTGGACATGCGTACAACGGCGGTCTGGCAATCGGTAATATTAAAGGCGTCTCCGTAACCTTTCAGTATTGCAGCCTTTTTCTCAATCACTGAACGGTCAGCTCCCCGTGGAGGGCCAAGTTCCGCCGTAACGGCAAATTGTCCGCTTCTGAGTAACTTTTCTAAGTTGCTACCTGATTTTAAATCCATATTTGATGAAATTAATTGTGAGATAAGAAAGAGGACTTCATTTTTTTAACTTCTTATTTTTTATAAGATACCACTCCAAATTTAAGGTTTGCTCGTCAGCATCCCAATCTTCAACGGTACTTCTATTTTCTAATCTCCTGATTATTACAATCTCTTGATTGCTTGGAGAATACCCTATTTCGTATCTTATATGAAAATTAGGATTAACGTAAGTTTCAGATGGGAGCATTTTTTTATAATCGTTTGGAACTTCGCTATCAATAGCATAAGCAATAACTCCCGAATATTCTTTATCATCTGTATTTTCAACAACTATTATTTGTTCTTCTATAGAACCGGCATCTACTGTTATCTGTTCAAAAGTAATTTCTTGTTCTCCATTATCAACGATTTCAAAATAACTGCTACTTTTGGCATAGCTAAGATTACAGATGAAGATTAACGATGTAAATATTATGAATATATAAAATATTTTCTTCATATTCGTATCCTTTCAAATTAGTAACTTGAAATATGTTATTTATTCAACCACGCATCTTTACTGATTCCAGCTTGCCTTAAAAGCCTTGTTAAAAAACCTATCCCAATCTCAGACTCATGCTTGTTGGGAATTATAATTGTTTGATTTCCTCTTTTCATCTTTGGATGTTTTCCGCCATAAAAAGGCCCTTCAAATCCGAGTTCTTTCATTCGAGAAACAAACTCCAACCATGTTACTGGTTTTAATTTTTCCATTACGGAACATGCTCTACGATATTGAGGTTTATACCTTCAACTACGGGTAACTCAAGATTATTTTTTAACCTGAAAATAATCCATTCTTCCAATGCCTCTCTCAGTTCTTCCCTGCATTTTTCAAGATTTTTTGCCCGCCCCCAAACACCCTGAAAGTTTGGAATTTCGCCCCAGTATGTCCCTTCATCTTCCATTATTTCATAGTGAGCAAGTTCCATTGCCTTCTGGATATATTCTGTTAACATAAATTTTCCCTCGATAACAAATAGGATGGCTTTTATGGTTTTTTCATAACCAGATGTTCAAGGATCATCTTTCGCGGGTGGTTTTCCATGCCTGTGGTCCAGTCCTTTGGCGGCACAATGGTCTCCATTGTGGCTAAAAGCTGCTGGGTATCCAACTGGTCATATATCTGATTCCACACGCAGGGGGTTTCCTGCGAGACCTCGCACTTCCCGTTTTGTGAACCGCCACACGGCCCGTTCAAAAGGCTCTTTGCACACCGGCTTACTGGGCACAGCCCTCCAGTTGTTGCCAGGATACAATTGCCGCAGCCAGCACATCGTTCCCAAAAGATTCCCTGTTCGGTCGGTCCACCCATAAAGGTGGTGTTTACGCCTGGGAAAACCCTTATCTTGGGAAACCTCTCGGCCATGTACTGCACGCCTACACCGCAGGCGATGGAGAGAATAGCGTCACAGTCTTTGATGAGTTCTTTGATATCATCAATGAATTCCCATTCGCACTGCCGAAGCGTTGAATCTTCTATGACTTCAACCTGCCTGCCTTCTAATTTAGCAGAAAGCCGGATTTGTGCGGCAAGTTCTGTGACCTGCTTTTCACCGCCGGTATGGCAAATCGTTACGCACGAACCGCATCCCAGGACGCAGACCTTCTTAAATCCGGAGAGCATCTGCTTGATTTCATGAAACGGTTTTGATGCTGCTACAATCATTTGCTTTTCCTCTATTTAACCTTTACGGTAATTTTCTTCGTCAAACCACCGGCAGTAAAGGATGCCTTTGCATTGCCTTTTTTGTTGCCTGTAAATGTAAAAGTAGCGTTACCATCGGCATCCGTGGTTTCTTCTTCAGGGGAAACGGATATTTTCTTTCCGCTGGCTTTGTCTAATTTTGCTTTTACCGCTACACCTTCTGCAAGACAACCGTCTTTTCCCTCCACGGTAACTGTAACAATGCCACTCTCTTTGTTTTTAATCGTCAGCTTACTTGGTGATGCAGTAATTGACGCCAGATCGCATTCCGCAGATTGAGCGGCATTGACGGCATACTTGAGATCGCCTTTCGTATTGTCAAAGTAGCTGATATACGCATTACCTGACGTGTCGAGCGCTGTTGAAGTGTACAAACCCACATCTCCATCGCTATCTACCGTTGTCGCTACCCACGAGCCGGAGGCATCGGCAGCATACTTGAGGTCGCCGTTGGTCACGTCATAATAGCTGATGTGCGCATTGCCCG
>DBJWYX010000342.1:0-2642 GCA_052360825.1 Candidatus Wunengus sp. YC64 | reverse complement strand
CCTGAATCTAGCGCGTCTGCCAATTCCGCCACTTCGGCTTCTAAAGGATTTTAAAGGAATTAGATTTTCAAGTCAATTGAATTCATTACTCTGTTAAAAATGCGTAAAGATGAGCTGTCATGGATAATCGCGGTGCAATAGCATGCCGACATGTTCAGTATGATGCATGGCATAAATGGCAGAGGCTATTTATGGTTAGCCCCATCGGTTTGTTAGGCTTCATTTATATCAGGTTGTAATCTCTCTCCCCGGAATTCCTTCATACAAAGCTTTAACGCCTTTCTGGCTTCTTTGTCTACAAACGAAAAGATACGATGAATAGAATCATGAGAACAAGAACGAGCATGTCCTGCCACCTTAATAACCTCAAATCCCAGGGTGTCATGAAACTCGTAAAACTTACGATAGAGACAGCCATTCCTTAATATACGATTCGTTCCTTTACTGCAAAATCCATTCATTTCTAATTGAGCTCTTCTTCGCTGTAGTCCTGTCACACACTGAGAATCGGAATATACATCCAGTGTTACGGACATTGAACCTGATGATTCTTTTTGGAAATCTTCAAGTGCCCACAAAAGGGTTTGAACTTCAAGTTCTGTTGATGAGGTGACTTCAAATCTTCGTAGTCTTATCTGCTTAACGAATTCGGGTCGAATAATTCTTTCAGGTGGTATTTCCAGAAATGAAGAAGATATGACAAGATACGCTCCAAATCCAAGCTTTAGTTTGGGATTTAAACTCACATCGGTGAAAAGGGCATAACGGTTCACGGGTGTTCCTTGATAATTATCTTATGATTAGAAAGCTTATACGATGCACGGAGAAAGATTTCAAAAGAGAACCGTACAATTAATTGCATAACATAGAAAAAAGGCACGGGGGTAATAATGTAATATGAAAATCAAAAAGCGTTTCAACCCCGTCGCCTTGATTGGTTCGTTATAGGGAGGTATATATGTTTTCAAATATGTCTTTTGAATTATTTTTAGTTGTTCCTGAAAATATGTGTATTCCGGTTGCCATTTTTCTGAATAAGTCCCACGCTGACGACTGGCAAAGATTATACTATGGTAAACGAGCTAATGTTGTATCATGTCCAAACGTTGCTGGATTTCAGTCAATATTTCGCCAATATTGTAATAATCCATCGTACCAACAACAGCACCACACGAATTGCACTGAATGAATAAATATTTGAAATCTGAATTAACAGGTGAATTTTCGACTACCTCAAATAAGATATTATCGCATTTAGGACAAGTCGAGATTGCCATTTTGATTCTCGTTTGTTTTTTATTTATTTGTTATTACCGGGTAGGTCACGGGCATTGCTGCCCGATTCCCCCCTCAGAATGATTAAGCTAAGCCGCGACGCGACGTGTGCGGCACCGGCTTAAGCGAATTGTTATGGGACGGTCGTATTACTTTATTGCTAATGTGCCGATATTCTTTAAAATTTTCCAACTGATGTTTAGAAGCTCTGTTAAAAGTAAGGTGATAATGAAGCCAATTATGGTTTGTCCAATGAGACCAATGGGTTTTCTTTTAAAGGAAATCAACGGCCATAAATGATTGCGTGCTTTTCCGATGAGCATGAGTATATAAGTCCAGAAGTTGGAAAACACAAGAAAGAGGCCAACAAATAAGACAAAAAATGAATATTTAATATTAAGAAGCGGGGCTAGTAAATTTGCGCCTATTAGACAAAACGAAAAACCGAATAAGACCCCTATTAATTGGATAAACAACTCAACTGAACTTGAATGGGCGATCCAATTGCCGTTTTTATATTTCTTAAATCGCTTTTCAAAACGACCAAAATTGGAATCAACCCATGCTTCATCATCGTCCGCCACGACGAGGAAGCAATTGTCATGGTTGTTGGTATCTAAATTGATTTGGATGTTTTTTCCTTTGTTCAGATCATTTTTGGGGGAAGTTAACTGAAAGACAACTCTTTCAACTTCTTTGGCTCTATTAAACGACCGTTTGATTTCATCAAAATCCCTGCGATTTATTCCCATTCCATCATAACGCAGAATATAGCTTAAGCTGGCCTTGTCATCGACATGGGGAGATGCTTGATTGGCGCGATCAAGAATTTCCTTAAGCTCACCATCGATTTCCACCAGTTCTTTCTCACCGATGGTGAGAAATGTAATTCTTGTGTCTCGAAGGTAATCGCCCATTAACCATCTCCTGTTTTTGGCCCCTAACATCTATTTTTATCATTATTCTATAATTGTCAGCATAGTATTGCATTAGATAGTGGATGTCAAACAAAAATCGGTGGAATAATACTTGGAGATATTTCGTAATAGTCCACCACAAGGTGCGCAGAGGGTATGGAGAAATAAGGGTAAATGGGGATTGTTATTGGTTTTATCTCTTTTCCCTTATCATAACCCCCTACAAATTCTGCGGTGTGCTGAACTGTTACATAAATTCCCTAGTGGACGCGAGGCAAAGTTTTAATTTTTTGGTTTGTTTTTGTTTGAAGATGTCATTGGTACTTCATTTGTGCTGTATAACCACAGCTAAATTATGCCTTTCGCATGGGATAGATGAAGGAAGTTTACATTCACGGACAGCCTGTAAAGATTTGAACTAATTTAGTATTTGAAATAAGAAATCTATAA
>DBJWYX010000341.1:2015-2643 GCA_052360825.1 Candidatus Wunengus sp. YC64 | reverse complement strand
CTGGATTGGAAAAGATCCTCTTTCTGAAAATAACACACCTCAAGAACGAAGAACTCAAAAGAGAGCTATTTACCGTTGGAAAAAACATAGTGGATAATGTAGAATTAAGAAAAATATAATCCTACATTAGGAGGTTACGGACGTGGAAACAACAAAAATCTGGACAGAAAAAATGATTATGTCGATACCTAAAGACGGGCATAAACACGAATTAATTAATGGAGAATTTACTATGGTCCCAGCAGGGTTTGAACATGAGTATGTTGGAGTAAAACTTATTGCTGCACTGGAAAATTTCGTTTCCAGGGAAAAACTTGGAGCAGTTTTTGGCTCAAGTATGGGCTATTGGATGAAATCGGAAAACCTCAGATCGCCGGATGTGTCGTTTATCAGCAGAGAACGGCTACAAAAATTCAACCGGATGCCAAAAGGGTTTTTCAAGGGATCGCCAGACCTCGCCGTCGAAATACTCTCCCCGTCCGATACTGTAGAAGGTGTGCATGGAAAAATTGTGGAATATTTTGAAAACGATACGAAGCTGGCGTGGGTGGTTAATCCGGAAGAACAAACTGTTACGGTGTATCGTTCTTCATACCCATACAAGCTCCTCACGAACAAAGATACCCTG
>DBJWYX010000341.1:0-1953 GCA_052360825.1 Candidatus Wunengus sp. YC64 | reverse complement strand
CAAACCCAAACCCAAACCCAAACCCAAACCCAAACCCAAACCCAAACCCAAACCACTACGCCAGGTCCCTACTCTACTTTTTGCCTTCCCCATCCAACAGCATATTAAAGATAGGCGGTTTGAACGTAGTAGAAATCCGCTCATTCTGCTGGTTATAAGGCTTATTTGTAACCGTTCAGCCCACCACAGAGAACGCTGAGATCGCTGAGAACCGTGGTACGCTCATTGGTGACGAAGCCCGTACGTAGGGCGGTGTTGGGCAACGTATGTGATGCTGACATTGTCGATAAACGAAACGGGCATCGTAGCCGTAACCGTACGTCTTGTTTTCCCTTGTTTTCATCATTTTTCTCTGCGTTCTCCGCGCCCTTTGCGGTGAAATATTACCCTTGTTTTTATGTTTTATCAAAATAACTTTAAAACTGCATTTAGCCACTAATATTCACGAATTATCACGAAAATTCAACGACTTACAACAATATGAGGTTTCGTTAATATGGTGAAAAGAAAAAGAGCTATAACCTCTTTATATTATTCGTATTTATTCGTGGCCGATTGTAGAATTTAGGTTTAACCCTTGAAACGGTTAGTTTAAATACTTGACTTCCCCGTTGCCTCTCTCCCGAACGCCCTTGTGAATAATCAGTTTTTTCCCTTGAGATACGCCGGAATTATAGGCATCCTGACAGGTTCTGGAATACCGGGAAGTGGTTCGGGTACGCCTGGGATTTCTTCGGCGATAAAACTCCTTGAGCCGGGGGTCTCCCTTCCATACCAGTTTTTGGGACACATTTTCCGGCACCCTGCCTTCCAGTTTATGATAAAAACCTTCCAGGAGGCCATAGATAAAAGTCCTTCGATGTCTGTCCCCGTTGATATTATTTTTCTCTTTGTACTCCGTCCATAAAAGTTCTGAGACGTTTTGAAGATAATGATACACATATTCTGCCATCTCGACGTTTTCCGGTGTCCCATAAATTTCCAAAACCCGGCCGCGCTGGTTTCTATGCTGGTCATACCCGAACGTCCAGATGGCCTCTACGAAAAAATATTTGCAAAGTATCGCGCTGATTGTGGACTTCGCGGGGTCTCTCCGCCCTATTTCACCGACTTGCTTATGAATGTAGTTCCATTTCGTCTGAGTATCCAGGAGCGACAGGTTATGTCTTAATAACAACTCATGGGCCTTGGCCATGGCAGTTTGTGCCTCGTGTTCGTTGGGGCTTTGTGCCAATGCCAGCAGTTTGTGAACCTTATCCAGTATCTGGTGGTTTTCCGAACCCACGGCAAATCTGTTTTTGCGCTTTTCCATCCAGACTTGAATGTCACCCGTTGCCGTTGGATCAATTCCCTTTTCCTGACAAACCCTCTTGAATGCTTCTCCGTGGGGAAGTTCTTCGCAGATTCCTAAAACTTCTTCCACGTACTGGTGCGCCATTTCATGGCAAAGAACTTCTTGGACGTATTCCCAGGCATACGTCTTGATCAAATGAATACTGATGGAGAGACGCCGGTGACAACCGCCTTTCCACCTGCCCAACGCCGTCCCTGAATACGATAGTTCATAGTTTGGGGGGCGCATAGAGTCTTTAAAGTAAAGGAAATTTGCCGTCTTCCAGTCTTCATTCAATTGCCTGATCCATGCGGTTTTTATCTTGTCGTTTATATCAGTCATGGGATAAAAAAGGGGAATCTTCCCCTATTATTAAAAAAGACTGCTTATCTCATATTTCCCCGTTGGGTTATATCGTGGGGGATAATTTATTGCACATATTCTTGCTATTCTGGGCATACAATGAGATTATCCCTATTATGGTTTACATTTCAATGGAAATATGGGAAAGAGCAATAATATGGCTACCTTCATTTATCAAACCTTTATTATCAATTATCAGATGGGCTGGTTCAATCTTGCAGATTGGCGTGCCCAGTAAAGGGTACTGTTTTCTAACG
>DBJWYX010000340.1:0-2647 GCA_052360825.1 Candidatus Wunengus sp. YC64 | reverse complement strand
TCGTCGTGAGCTCAGTCGAACGATTCAGGAGGTTGTGTTTTTTCTGGGCTATCCCCGTTTTCACGAGGACAAGTTACAACCCCCTCGCCCCCTTTTCTAAGGGGGATGTCTCTATGACATACATCGTATAACCCGCTTAATTAAAATGAACAACTTCACGTTGCTGTGCCATCAGGGCTAAAGCCCCGGTATGACGTGTACCCACTAACCCCGGCCTTAAGGCTGGGGTTAGTGACGGTCTTATCGTTCGACTGAGCTCACGACGAAGTCTGAATTGGGCTTTAGCCCTGACAGTGCCTTATCTTCAAGGTGTCGGATAACAAACTTGTTCAGATTATTTATTGTCAATCCCTTAGCGGTTAAATCCATTTTTATTTCGGCTCATTCTGCTTAGGTCTGGGGCGATTGTCTATTCAGGAACCACTTGAGGACTTCACTTTGTTTGAGTGAGATTTCTTCGCTTGTTTCCATTATCTTGATTTTAATGTCGCCTCGTGCCATTTCGTCGGGACCCAGGACAATCACGTATTTTACCCCTAATTTGTTCGCCGTACGCATCTGCGCCTTGGGACTTCTGCCTTCGTAATCAAAATCTGCAGAAATGTTTGATCTCCTCAAAAGATTAAGCAATGAGAAACATTGTTTTTTTGTTTCTTCACCGATAGAAACGATATACACCGTGGGAGAAGGACCACAAATTTCCTGATTAATAAGTTTATTCTTTTTTGCGGTAACATTTTCAAGGGCGAGTATCGTCGCCTCCATACCGATGGCAAATCCCACCGAACCAATAGAAGGTCCCCCAATATCCGAAATCAGATTGTCATATCGCCCACCTGCGCAGATGGCGTCACGAGCGCCGAGGGATGAGTGGGTGATTTCATAAACGGTCTTGGTGTAATAGTCCAGCCCCCGAACGAGATGGGCATCGACAATATATGGAATACCGATTTCCAGAAGAGCTTCCCTCACGGTCTTCGCATGAGTTTGACATTCTCCGCACAAATAGTCATTAATCGAAGGCATGTGATGGCTGATCGTTTTGCATTTCTCGTTTTTGCAATCCAGAATACGAAAAACGTTTCGGTTGAGCCGCGACTGACACAGTTCACAGAGAGCCTTCTCATGTTCACAGAGTTTTTCCTTGAGGATACTTCTAAAAACCGGCCTGCATTTCTCACAGCCAATGGAGTTAATCTTGACCGTATATCCCTTAAGGCCTATGCGGTCGAATATCCGGGTTGCCACACTGATAGTTTCCACGTCCAACAACGGGTCACTGGCTCCTACCGCTTCTAACCCCATCTGGTGAAATTGCCGAAGCCTTCCGGCCTGTGGCCGTTCCTTCCTGAATTGCGGACCAATATAATAAAACTTTTGGAATTTTTTGGTCTTATGCAATTCATATTCCAGGTATGCGCGCATTACAGGGGCTGTGCTTTCGGGACGCAGGGTTATACTGGAATCCTCACTATCGGCAAAGGTGTACATCTCCTTTTCGACAATGTCAGTAGCCTCTCCAATACTCCTGACGAACAAACGAGTGTCTTCGAAAATAGGAGTGCGAATTTCATAGTATCCGCAGAGTTCGAACTCCTTTCGACCAGCCTCCTCAAGCTTTCGCCACAAAGCCCATCTTTCCGGTAAAACGTCTTCAGTACCCCTGGGCGCTTTAAAGACGTAGTCGGTTTTTTTCGCAGTATTTACATTCATTGCACCAATCCTGTTGATTTCAGTAACGCCAAATATAAAAAATAAATTATATCAATCCAGACACAATATGCAAGGCTTTTTGGGGGATATGATTGAGATGTGTTTATCAGTTGGGTTTAAAAGAAACCACAGATTACGCAGATTTCACAGATAAAGAAATATGCAACAGTTCACCGCTGAGAGCGCGGAGATCACAGAGAAAACAAGATAAAACAGGCAAAATTTCTATAATTATTTTCTTCTCTCTAAATAACTTACTTCGCTGGTTCACTCGTCCTCGATTGAACCAAATATTTAAGCATACGACACGGCTTCAGTTTAGTTCCTTTGTGCCTTCGTGGTCTAACCTTTTATATTTTTAAAACAATCTTTCCAAAGTTCTCCCTGTTCAGCATCTTCTGCTGGGCTGTTGCGGCCTCTTTCAATGGGAGTACGCTGTCCACAACAGGCTTCAATCTTCCAAACTCTACCAGATTCAGTACGTCCAGAAGTTCCTTTTTACTGCCTAAATAACAGCCGATAATCGAATGCTGTTTCATGAACAATGAGCGAATGTCCATCGTTGTTGAGGGTCCGCTCGTTGCGCCACACACCACCATCCTCCCGCCCTTTGTTAAACAATGCAGATTCTTTTCCCACGTATCCGGACCGATATGTTCGAAGATAAGGTCGATTCCCTTATTATCCGTTAAATTTTTGGCCATTTCCGCATAATCTTCTTTTGAGTAATCTATAACTTCATCAGCGCCCAATTGTTTCGCCTTTTTCAGTTTTCCACTCCCTCGTGCCGTAGTAATCACACGGGCGCCTGCCAGCCGGGCAATCTGAATAGCGGCGCTCCCGATTCCACTGCCAGCGGCGTGGATCAATACAGTCTCGCCGGGTTTGAGTTGTCCCCGTGTAATAAGCATGTGCCATGCAGTTAAAAACACCA
>DBJWYX010000339.1:0-2651 GCA_052360825.1 Candidatus Wunengus sp. YC64 | reverse complement strand
GGACTGCCTCACATAGAAAAGCGCTGAGGCAGAACATTGCAAATAGTCTTCTTTCGTACGGGAGAATTATTACAACGCTTGAAAAGGCAAAAGAAACAAAGTCTTTTGCTGAAAAAATAATTACCACTGCTAAAAAAGGGCTGATGAAAAAAGAGACTGATAAACCAGGATACGTGCATTGTTATCGTCAGGTTCTTTCAAGCTTGAGAAATGCTGAGGTTGTAAAAAAACTGTTTGGAGAAGGGCAATGGCGTGAAACTGGTGGTATTGCACAAAGGTATATGAGTCGGAACGGCGGGTACACGAGGATATTAAAGTTGTCAGGAACTCGATTAGGTGTCCTGTCCGGGAGCAGCGTTGGGAAAATACCTGAGCTTGAATACAAAATGGAAGGCAGGGATAGAAAATTACGCATGCTGGGAAGGCGACTTAACGATAATGCATCTCGCGTGATTTTTGAATTAGTTGAAGGTGCAGTTGAGGCACAGAAAGCCGAGGAAATTAAACCCGAAGTTACTACTGCATAGTGGGAGTTAAAATCTTATTTTAATCATTTGTTGAGGTAAAATATAAAACCCTTCTACTAACGATTGACGTAGTGGAGGGGTTTTTTTATCCACAAAGAGAGTTATGCCGAAGAAGCGTTTGATACTTGCTTCAACTTCGCCAAGAAGAATTGTATTATTAAAATCACTGGGTTATCTTTTTGACATTATTCCTCATGACATCGAAGAATGTATTCAAGGTAATGTTTTGCCAGCGGAGTTAGTTCAGAATCTCGCCTTCTTAAAGGCGAGTGATGTTGCCAGAAGGGTGTGTGACGCCATAATTGTTAGTGCAGATACGATTATTGTGCACGAAAAAAGTATTTTTGGTAAACCCAAAGATGTAAGTGATGCCAAAAGAATACTGTCAATACTGAGCAATTCGGAACATGATGTTATTTCTGGCGTATGCGTGATGGCATCTCCATCACGAAAGAAAATGTTGCGAATTGAACGAACACATATTAAAATGAAACATATAAAAGACGAAGAAATTGACAGATACATTCTAACCGGTGAACCAATGGATAAGGCAGGCGCTTATGCCATCCAGGGCGAAGGTGGAAAATTTATTGAAAAAATAGATGGCAGCTACTCAAATGCAGTCGGTTTACCTTTGGAATTATTACAAGAAATGCTTAACCATTTTATGAATGATGAGAATGCCTAGAAATTTTAGTTGGCTTATACAAGATGAAATTGCCGGTATGGCAAGACCGATGTCAATGGTAGCAGACCTTGAGTTTCTTAAGGACAATGGGATTGAAGCGATAGTATCGTTAACGGAAGTGCCGCTTCACAAAACCCTAATAGAAGAGTTTGGCTTTGAGTATAAACATATCCCCGTACCTGATCTTGCATCTCCGACACAAGAACAAATCGAGGAGTTTGTATCTTTCGTAAATAATCTTACAACTTCCAAGAAGAAAATTGTCGTTCACTGTGATGCCGGGATCGGCAGGACAGGCACTATGCTGGCCTGTTATCTTGTAAACAAGGGCTGTAGGGCAAGTCTGGCTATTGCAGAGGTGCGCAAAAAAAGACCGGGCTCAATAGAAACGGCAGAACAGGAAGATACGGTCGTGAAATATGAAGAAAGAAATTCAAAGAAACATCATAAAGACTGACTTAATGCTTTTTGTTTAGATGTTCATGGGCAATAATAGCGGCGCCCACGGCTGTGGTAATCTGTGGATCGGGTGGAACGTGTAAATCTATCCCTAATTCTTGTTCCAATGCCTTCTTCAATCCCTGATTAAAGGCAGGGCCTCCATCAAAGAAAATGGCTTCTTTAACGCCGATTTTTTTGACCATAGATACGACACGCTTGGCAATGGATTTGTGTATTCCTGCAATAATATCCTCGACGCGTCTCCCCTGCGATAGTAATGATATAACTTCAGATTCACCAAAGACTGTGCATAAACTATTTATCTGTGGTATATCTTCTGCCTTCTCCGATAATCTTCCTAGTTCATCCAGTTCTACCTCAAGGACACGGCTCATGACCTCCAGAAATCGTCCCGTCCCGGCAGCGCATTTGTCGTTCATGGCAAAATCCACCATAATACCATTATTATCCAGGGCGATTACCTTGCAGTCCTGACCACCGATATTAATAAGGGTCCTTACATTTACCTTCCCGTTCATGAGCCATTTGGCGGCCCGGGCATTTGCCGTTATTTCTGTGACAATTTCGTTGGCGGGTACCATCCGGCGGCCATATCCCGTGGTTACCGTATACTGGATTTCTTCCTCCTTTATATCAAGGTCTTCCAACATTTCATCAAGCAATAGTTTTACGGTCTTCTTGCAGTTAGCGCCTGTGGAAGATATTTTTGAGCCAAGGATTGCATTTCCTCTCATTATCACGGTCTTAGTAGTAGTCGACCCGATATCGATTCCTGCCACGATTTTCATAATTTTCAATAATAACCGCTATTGACATGCAAGGCAAGGCAAAAGGTCATGGTACATAAAGACCTGAGGTGGTAAGGTGTTTTACTTAAAAGACTTGACGGATGTATTGGTTTTTGGTAATTTAAGAAAAATTTCGGCATTGTCCGGTTAAGTTTTTGCGCGTTTTATTCCATTGCTCTAAAGCTG
>DBJWYX010000338.1:0-2653 GCA_052360825.1 Candidatus Wunengus sp. YC64 | reverse complement strand
GCATGAATTACGGTTTGTATTTGGAGATAATTAAGGATGAATTATTTCCCAATCGGGAGAAAGAGTTTATAAGGACGTTCTTGACTGGGACAGCCCTGCTGTTGTTGATCACGTAATCTAAATCACACTCTGTATCCGGTTCCTTATAATTTATAGTGGGTGGAATTGTGTGTGTTTTGATGGACATCAATGCGGCTATGGTTTGTAATGCACCCGAGGCGTCAAAACACTCACCGGTCATAGATTTTATAGCTGACACAGGGATGAGTTTTGATCGCATACCAAAGACTTCTTTGATAACTTTAGTTTCAAGAGCATCACCATGAATACCGGAATAGGCATTGGCAGAGATATAGGAAATGTCATGCAGTGTCAGATTGGCGTCATTAAGAGCGTTCATAATGGCTCTCTTGTTACCGTCTATTTGATATTCTTTGCTGACGGCCATTTTAGGCTCGAATGCAGTTCCGTAACCCTTAACCTCTGCATATATGTGCGCATTTCTCTTCAATGCGTCTTCCAAAGTTTCCAGAATAACTAACGCCGATGCCTCGCCAATAATCATTCCATTGCGCCTCTTATCAAATGGAGCGCAAATTTCCAGCGTTCCGTTCTTGCTGCCAGCCAGTATCTTTGAATTATGTGAACCCCAAAATATGTCATGGGTTAAACCATGCACGCCGCCGACAACGGCTGCCTTTACACGACCCATCCGAAGGAAATCAGAGGCATAAATAATCGCATCGATACTGCTTGTCACGCCGTTTGAAATGGTGGTATTGAGTCCTGTGGCCTTACAGAAAATAGAGGCACGGCTTGCGGGCGCATTCAACACGGTGTTAGGAAAGTCCATGGGATTGACATAACTGGGACCTTCACGCAAAGACTGGAAATCAAAGGAACTGATGCTGTCAATACTTCCATAGGTAGAACCGACAACAATGCCTAGTTCATCACCGCTATAGGTATCGTTTTCGAGGTTCGCATCTTTGATGGCAAGAACCGTTCCTGATGATACAAGGAGCGAGGTTCTATCGATATGTCGGATTCCTTTTTGACCAAGATAAATCTTGGCATCAAAACCAGAGATTTCTCCCGCCTGCTTGCTATTAAATTTACTTACATCAAACAGGGTGACGGGTTTTATACCCGATACGCCTTCGGTTAAATTTTTCCAAAAAATATCCTTGTCTGCCCCAAGAGGCGAGATAACCGAAACACCTGTAATAACGATTCTCGTTTTTTCCATCACAAACCTTTTTTATCCTGTGAACTTTTTTACAACCAGACAACTATTGTTACCGCCAAATGCATGGGCGTTGTTCAGTGCAATATTTACCCGTTGTCTTCTCATAACATTGGGTACATAGTCCAGATCACATTCCGGATCCAGCGTTTCATAATTTATTGTAGGAGGAATTATATCGTTCTGGACAACTAATGCGCAAGTAATTGCCTCAATAGCGCTGGCTGCACCCATGGTATGTCCAATCATTGATTTTATTGAACTAATTGCAAGATTCCTGGGTTTATCCCCGAACACCTTCTTAATTGAAATCGTTTCAGCCTTGTCATTCGCAGGAGTTCCCGTTCCATGTGCACTAACATACTGGACGTCTTCAGGACTCAGGTTTGCGCTTTTTAGCGCTTTTTTCATGGCAGAGACAACACCTTCGCCGTCGGGATGAGGAATTGTAATATGGTACGCATCACAGCTAAGCCCATAACCGATAATTTCAGCATAAATATTCGCATTTCTTTTTACTGCATGATCGTATGATTCCAGAAGAAGCATTCCAGCGCCTTCACCCACCATCATGCCTTTTCTGTTTTTATCGAAGGGCTGACATATATCAGGAGCAATTGCCCCCAGTCTGGCAAATCCCGTATAGGCAACTTTCGAAAAAGGATCGGAGCCACCGGCAACCATCATGTCCACCCTCCCAAACTGAATCAAGTCATAGGCATATCCAATTGCATAATTACCCGCAGCGCAGGCAGTGGGTATGATCGTATTGGGACCTTTCAAACCAAACTCAATAGCAATATTAGCCGGGATGTTATTACAGGGATGCTTCAAAAACAGGTCTGGGTCGACCTTATCTTCACCATCTCTATGCCTGATATAATTAACTTTTTCCAGGATTTGTATTTCTCCTGCGGTTGTTCCAACAGAGACCCCAATCCGTTCTAAGTTAGTCTTATTCAAATCAAGCCTGGCATCGTTTAAAGCCAGCTTTGTGGCTGCTATCGCAAATTGCGAACCTTTGCCAATTTTTTTGAGAATGTCGTTTTTTATATAATCCGCATAATTGAAATTTTTTACTTCACATCCCTTATGAACCTTATAGCCGGAAGTATCGATGCACGTCACGTTGTCCACACCGGACGCCCCTGCAATAAGTGCATTCCAAAATGTGTCCTTTCCTGACCCGATAGGGGTAATCATTCCTACGCCTGTTATAACAACACGTTTATTCATAAATTATACCAAAGCACTTTTTTCTGCAATGCCAAAGGTCAACGATGCCTTCGCAACGGTTTTTTCTTCAACTTTTACCGTTGCCTGAACAATAGCACCCTTGGAGACAATTTTTTCCACGATGATTTCTATGAAGAGTTGATCGCCGGGGAATACAGGTTTTGTAAACCG
>DBJWYX010000337.1:0-2662 GCA_052360825.1 Candidatus Wunengus sp. YC64 | reverse complement strand
CTGATCACCCTCCCTTATTCCCTCCCATCAAGGGAGGGATTGTTTTATTCGAGTTGTCACGAAGGTGACCTAATTTATCCAGTCGCTTAACAAACGAATAAAACAACCGGGCAGGACATCGAACCTCACCCAATGTGGAAACTTCTCAGGATTGAAATTACCTCTTCATCCTCAAGGTCATACCACTTCTCATACGCATCAGCCACGGCAAAGGTAAATCCGCTTCTCACATTGAGACAGACAAGCTCGTCAACCTGGGGCAGGATCAAATCAACCGTTCCTTTCGGCGCTGTTGGAACTGCGACAACAACCTTTTCCGGTTTATGTCTTTTTATGAAATCTACGGCGGAGAGCATCGTGTATCCAGAGGCCAACCCGTCGTCCACGATAATAACAACCTTATCTTTAAACAAAGGGAATTGCCGTCCTTCCCGGAAAAGCTCGTTGCGCCTTTTGATTGTATCCACCGTTATCTGTATTTGTCTTTTGACCTCTTTCTCTGTGAGATGGAGTTGACTGATAACGTTCGTATTCAAAGACACCTCACCATCGGGTCCGACTGCGCCAAATCCAGCCTCCGTGTTATCAGGCAGTTGAATTTTTCTCACGATGATTACATCGAGGGGAAGTCCAAGAACTTTTGCTATCTCGGCGGCAACAGGCACTCCGCCGGATGGGATGCCAAGCACTATGCCATTAACGTCTTTGTATCCTGAAAGTTTCCGGGCAAGAAGCCACCCAGCTTCCTTTCTGTCTTTGAAGACATACACATTATCCCTGAGCAACCTATCTTCAATAAGATTAGCCATGATCCTTTTAAAGAAATTAAATAACCATAGAGCACACTGAGAACACAAATGAAAATATTTTCTGTGACCCCCCTTAGTTAGATGATCAGACATTTAATATTGAATACACCATCTTTATTCAAAACAGGTGTTTTTGCTCGGCTGTCTTTTCAAAATGTTGACCCCAATTAATGCCACACAATGGTTCTTCCGTAATGTCGGGATTTTTACAGCCGCACACATAGGCGTGAATCCCGAAGTTCCTTGCCCATTGTGAGATGTTGTCATAAGCGTGTTTCCTGTATTCTACATCAAGGGCTACAACTCGAGATTGTTCTGCCAGTAAATTGATAGGCTTACTGTTCTGATAATGCTCCATGATTTTAAGTAAGAAAGGCGTCTTTCCAAGTGCTTTACATAGATTCTTCTTTATCTGTGGTCTGAGGAATAGATAATTGATACCCGTTGAATTTACCCCAAATCCCTGAAGCATTTGGAACAAGGCCGTTAAGTTCGACTGTGTATCCGTCAAACCAGGAATCAGCGGGTCTAATTTTACTTCCGGCGTAATGCCTATTGCGCAGAGCTGTTCAATATTCCTAATTCTTTCCTGCGGTGTTGCTGCGTTAGGTTCTATCCTTTTTTGCATATCCCGGTTTAATGTTGTAATACCAATCTGGACATGTATCAATTCTCTGTATTGCTTAAACAACTGCAAAAATTTCGATGGAATCCTGCCTTTGGTAAGCAGGTTTATACCAACGCCATATTCCAGCAAAACTTTCATTAATTCATACGTTACCTTGAGTACCTGTGGGATAGGCTGGAGAACATCGCAAGTCGGACTAAAAAATACATAGGCAGGCAACTTCCGGCGTGAGGCCAATTCTTTTTTTAATTTTTCGGGCATGTTTCCATAGACGAATACTTTGCCATCGCCGGGATAGATTGAGTAACCCCTTGCATAGCAATAAGCGCATTGGTGTATGCAGCCCAGCGTCGGATTAATCGAGGCCACCTGACTGAGGCATTTTAGCGTGGGTCTGGTAAGGACGTGTCCTTTTCGTTCGATAAAACCTATCTGCATAGTTTTATTAAAGTTTACCTCACCGCAAAGACGCTGAGTACGCAAAGAAGGGAGGCAGAAGTTGAAAATATGAGAAGTTGGAAAGCTGAGAAAATCTCAACCTCTCATCTTCCCAATCTCTTTCTCTTTTCGTCCTTTGCGTCTCTGCGGTAATTACGGTTATTTATTTAATATGAGCCCCCCATTCGCTCGATACAATAACAAATTTTCCTCTAAAGTATCGCGGAAAATATCCAGGATTCCTTGATTGTCAAGTAACATCCCGATACCGACAATGTCTTCTGTTTTTGATGGAGAGGAAAAACCCTGACAGTTATCATTTGCATAATAGCCATCATTCCCGCAAAAATCGGCTAAAATTCCCATGCCCTTTTCAAGACCAATGCCTTGCGAAGAGGTTGCACTGCGATATGAGTCGTCCCCACTATAATCCACCAGAAACCCGATACCGGTGTCATGTCCGCATCCCTGTGAGACGCCAAAAGAGCACTCGTATGTATCATCTCCTGATTTGTCTTCCAATAAACCGATAGCCGAATGGATACCCGCGCCCTGGGCATAACGACCTGCATAATATTTATCAGCGCCCTCACTGTCATGCAGTAATCCTAATGAAAAATAGTACCCGCTGCCCTGTGAAAAATAGTCTCCATGATATTGATCGTTCCCTTTCTGGTCGATTAGCACACCGACACCTCCTGATGCGCCAACAATTGTTTCTTCCGGCCTGATGCCCATTCCCATTCCCTGAGACATGGATTGAAATGATTTTTCGGGGTCTCTGAAA
>DBJWYX010000336.1:0-2687 GCA_052360825.1 Candidatus Wunengus sp. YC64 | reverse complement strand
GATATATCCCGTGCAGGTATTGACCACCAGTCCGGATACATCATTCACCGTCAGTCCAGCCCGGGTGAGCGCCTTAATAATTGCCTGAGACGAAAGGTCAACCGCCCACTGTGTGTAGCGGGTAATGCGGCTGTCCGGGTGTTCATTGACAAGGCATTCAAGGTTGTCGACAGCGAGATGACGGTGTTGTACACTCGGATGGGCAAATATCTTGTGCATGATTGCCAGGCTTTTCTGGCTCAGTTTATCCGAATAGTGTTTTACAAGAAACGCCTCAGCCTGTGCCTGATTTATGGTAAAAGGCGGTGTTGCAGTCGCTATCGATGCTATGTGGACATTTTCATTCATGGCGTTTCATACATCCTTTGCTGGTTATCAATCGTCCTCGATTGAACCGAAATGTTTCGGTTCAGGCTGCAAGCCCTGAACCAGCACAGAGAGCATGTTTCGTTAGATTTTTCTTTGTGCCTTTGTGTCTGGTGGCCTGAACTATTCTCATACATCCATTCCCAATGTCCTGAGTCCACGCCGGATGAAACGCGTGTGTCTCCAGAGAGGTGACTTAACGCCTAATCTATATCCAAAACGATTCATTGCAGGCAGAAACGATAAACCAATGGTATTTGAGTTGATATAGTTCATGTGTGTAGCCATAGTTTGGCGCATTGTTTCTGTTAACCAATTCAGATCGAGGGCAGGAGAGACATAAAATACCGGTTCCAGCATTTCACTTGGGGAAATTGCCAGAACTCCTTCTTCCCGTGCCCTGTGTTCAAGTTCAGTTCCCGGATATATGCGTATCCCTATATTGAAAAATGCCACATCCTTCGGGCGTAGGTACTGTTCTGAGAAGCACAGTGTTTCCTTGATGGTAACCTCTGATTCACCCGGACCGCCAAGCATAAATATCCAGAGGCAAGGTAAATTATGGCGTTTGATTACCTGCGCAGCATGGTAGACGTCTTTTGCAGTAAAACCTTTTTGCAGCCTATCCAGGACGATATCAGATGCGCTTTCAACGGTGATACCGATACCAACAAAACCAGCCCGTTCCATTGCTGTGAGGAGTGTGTCGTCTATAAAGAGTGGGTTCAGTTCCAGGCTCTGGAGACGAGCGCCAGATTGCGATCTGGCAAGACCTTCACAGATGGTCAATGCGTGATCATAGGGTGAATTAAATACATTATCAACGAACTCTATGTCATGTAATCCTGCAGCAGCAAGGTTTTGGATAACATCAATTACGGCCTCCGGGTTGCGCAATCGATAATCGTGTCCCTCGATTTTCCGGTACGTACAGTAAATACACTTAAAGTGACACCCAAGTTTCGTTTGAATTGGTACGGTAGATAATCTCGAAAGATAAGCAGGCACATCAATCCAGCGATGGAAATCAGGGGACAGACAGCCGTCCGAAAAACGGTCGACAGAGCCGGTATTTTTTGTAAAGACGTTGTCCTCAAGCCATGCAATACCAGGTATCTTGCCAGGGTTCTCACCTTGTGAGAGCGCTGATAATAATTTGGGGAAGACGACTTCTCCGTCTCCCAGGACTGCACAGTCGGCGCCTGTGTATCGAAGCAGTTCTTCGGGCATTACAGAGACCGCAGCACCACCAAGAGCGACAGGGGCAGGTGTCTTGCTGCGAATAGTGTCCATCAGTGGCTTTAAATCCTTGAAAAACGCTACCGGATGCTGCATATCATTATTGTCGATATTTCTGACGGAAAGGCCTATGAAATCCGGGTTTGATTCGTTCAGTTCCGACTCCAGGGTATTCAAGGGATTTTGCTCAAACATCAAATCCAATACCCTGACCTTATGACCCGCCCGTTCTGCGGCCTCTGCGACCATGCATGCGCCAACAGGCATAACAGGCACCGGACTGCTATAATGATTTGTCGCGACAATAAGGATATTCACCGCTTTCCCTCGTCAATTTATGATTCTTAAATACCTTGTTCCTTCTCCGTGTTTTCAGTGGTTTTTCTTTACTCTACGACGATATTCCCTTTCATTCCAAAATGTCCGTCACCGCAGAAGTGTGAGCATTTAAAAGGATATGTTCCGGGTTCCCGGGCATAAAATTCAACGGTCACTTTTTCTTTTTCCGGGATAGTAACGTTAATTTCATGCTGAGCAAGCTTGAAACCATGTGTTACATCAAGGCTCTCTATTTCCAGAATAACATGGGTACCATGCTTGACCCTGAATTCTGCCGGTGAAAATTCAAATCGTTTTGCAGTCATATGGATATTCTGAACCGGGGCATCAGGTGGCATTCCTTTTAAGAACTTATCTTTTTGTATAGCGGCACATCCGGAAAGAATAAAGAAGCAGAGCAGTAAAATTTTGTATTTCATGGTTTGTAATCCTCCTTGTTGTGTTGGCTATTTTCAAGGGCATAATTCAATTGTATAGGAATTTTCATTTTATTTATGCGGGTTTTCAGAAAATTTTGATGGTGCACGTGATTACTTAATACTTGGTGGAAGACCTCCCCTTTATCGTTCGACTGAGTTCACGACGAAGTCCCCTCCTTGCGAAGGCAATGTCATTGAATTAAGCTGTTTCAAAACCTTGCGTATTCATAAATGATAATCAGGGTGATCCAAAGGTAAAGTCAACTTCTTACAGCCCCAATAGGGCTGTGATAAGATAGCCCAGGGCAACGCCCTGGGAAGAAA
>DBJWYX010000335.1:0-2699 GCA_052360825.1 Candidatus Wunengus sp. YC64 | reverse complement strand
GCCTCGCCTTACCAGAGATATAGATATAACTCTAGGCGTTAATATTGACCATCTTGATAAACTTCTTACCGTAGTAAAGGATCTTTCATTAAAACCCATTCCAAAAGATAAAAATATAGATTCCTTTGTGGAGCAAACTATGGTATTGCCTACAATCGAAGAATCTACAGGTATAAGGGTGGATTTTATCTTCGCATTTACCCCTTATGAGATAAATGCAATAAAGAGGGTGAAAAAAGTAATAATAATGGGACAAGAGGTGGCATTTGCCTCTCTAGAGGATCTGATTATACACAAAATATTTGCTGGCAGACCAAGGGATCTGGAAGATGTAAAATCTGTTATCATGAAAAACCCTGGGATAGACAGCAAATATATACGGAACTGGCTAAAGGAGTTTGAGGTGTCTGCGGAAGAAAAGAAGGATTTTATAATTACTTTTGAAGAAATACTGAGTCAGATAAATTCATAAATTGTGATGCTTGCCACACATATTATTGAAAAAGGTATGGACGAACATCTGTTTGCCCATACCTTCAGAAAAAACAAAAAGCTATATCCTGTTCAGATTTTTTAGAAATACTGCTTTATACCCCAGAATGCAGAACTCTTGCGGAACGCCTCGTCAAGATCGATCTCGACAATTACACCCCAGTCATATTCCGGAATCCAGCGCCAGGTCCCTATTACCGGTATACCCCGATAGTCCGGATAACCTGTAACATCGTACCATTCGGTTCCGTTTAAACATTCGGCTATTCCCTTTGTCAACCTTCCTGACTTAGGACTAATCCCTTTGAGATACAAAAGAGACCTTTATTGTAACATTTGGATATTTAGTAAATTCTTTTATTCTCTTGCTCTGACCACAACTTGAAGAGCGCTAAACCTTCTTCACGAAGTATGTTTCCAACTACTTCTATCGGGCTGTTACCCAGCCGCTTCATGGTATCGTTTGGGATGGTAAGTTCGCTAAATCCTAGTTTTTTTGCATCCCCGATGCGTGTGCCATAAACGATTGTGGGGATTTTTGCCCAATGGCATGCGCTAAAGCACATGGGGCACGGTTCACAGGTAGAATAAATCACACAGCCAGATAAGTCAACGGTATTTAATCTTTTACAAGCTTCTCTGATCGCATGAATCTCGGCATGGGCGGTTATGTCTGTACTTTCCCATACGATATTGTGGACACAACTGATAACCTCTTCGTTTTTTGATATACATACCCCAAATGGTGTCTGCCCGTTTTTAATGCCCTGTCGTGCCTTGTCAATGGCAAGTCTCATGAATTTTTCATGCATGATATTCTTATTTACTTAGTTGTAGTATTACTGTGTAAAAACTTTTTTTAGCAAGTTTTTAAAAATAGTGACGTGTGACGAATGGCGGGTGACGAGAGAAACGACACCCGTCACCTGAGATTGTTTTTTACGCTTGTATCACAATTTTCAGGCGAATTCTTCTACCTCAGACCTGGGGGTGCGCATCATGAGATTACTTACAGCTTCCAGGGGGTCTTTGTTGGTAAAGAGTACATTGTAAATTTCTCTGGTGATGGGCATTTCCACATGTAATTTATCTGAAAGTGCCTTGACGGATTTTGTAGTCCAGACGCCCTCTGCAATCTGCTCCATTTTCTCCAGGATTTCTTGCAGTTTTTTCCCTTTCCCTATCTGCTCGCCGACCCAGCGGTTTCTCCCGTAAGGACTGATACAAGTCGTTATTAGGTCGCCTAATCCCGTGAGTCCCGAAAAGGTAGTTTTTTGCGCCCCCATAACGATACCGAGACGGCTAATCTCTGCCAGTCCACGGGTAATAAGGGCAGCCTTTGAATTGTCACCAAATTTCAGGCCATCACATATACCTGCGGCTATAGCGATCACGTTTTTCATCGCAGCGCCTAGCTCAACACCCATCATGTCAGGATTCGTATAGACCCTGAACCTGTCTGTGGTAAAAATTTCCTGAACGGTTCGTGACAGGGCAACGTCTTTAGATGACGCAACAATAGTGGTCGGCAATCCACGCGCAACCTCTTCTGCATGGCTTGGCCCTAAAAGGAGAGAAACAGGTTGATCCCCCAGCACATTTGTGATGATTTCGCTGGGTCTCATAAGGGAATCATTTTCTATCCCTTTTGTAACACTAACAACGGGCGTTCCCTGAACAAAGAAATCTTTAAATTTTGTAAGTACAGAACGCAGGTAGGGCGTGGGTGTCGCAACGACAACGATGTGTACGTCCAATAACTTTTGAGATATAGTGGAAGTAATGCATATTCCGGAAGGGATTGGAATACCCTTTAAATATTTGACGTTTTCTCTTTTTTCCCTTAAGTAATCTGAGTATGTTGCATCAGAACCCCAAAGGGTAACTTCGTAACCCTTTTTATAGAGCAGAATGGCAAGCGCAGTTCCCCAGCCACCATTGCCTATAATAATTATTTTTTTAGACAATAACTTCGAAGTCATTTTTCTTCCCTGCGGATATAAAAAACAGGGCTGGATTGCTCCAGCCCTTTAAGAAGCTATATTTTTCAAGTTATTCCCCCTTAGACTTCGTCGTGAGCGCTCAGTCGAACGAAAAGGGGGATTTTTTGTCTGCCACTACCAAGAACCCACATAAACAAAATGAAACATCCATGACTTTCTGTCACAAAGGGGGATGAAAATTCCCATTTGGCTGTCATTCCGAGT
>DBJWYX010000334.1:0-2729 GCA_052360825.1 Candidatus Wunengus sp. YC64 | reverse complement strand
TTGTTAAAGACCTGCGCACCGGCAAGGAAACAGGGAATACACAGGCGGTACTGGATGGAGAGATTGATGAGTTTATGGAAACATATCTGAAATGGAAAATGGTAAAAACAAGTTAGTCCGTCTATGGTAGCGACTTTTAAACTCCCCTCTAGAAAGAGGGGCCGGGGGTGTGTTATGGCAAACTTACACACCCCTTTATCCCCTCTTTCTAGAGGGGAACCATATAAGATTGAAATTCCTAGACGTTAAATCAGGCCTTCGGCGACTTTGAACAATGATCCTTTGTAGTGGCAATTCATGAATTGCCGCTACAGATTGAAATTCCTATAGTAAAATAAGCGAAACGAATATGAAAAGAATGCAATTTATAGTTTCTCTTCTCATAATTTTTATAGCAAGTTTTTGGTGTTCAAGTGCATTTGCATACAAGGTCAAGAAGACAAAAAATGGGAAAATAATAAAATGGAACACGAATACGGTCACCTATTATGTCAACACTTCGGGAGGACCGACTGACAGTCTTGCTGCTATTCAAGCGGCAATGAAGACGTGGACAGACGTTCCCTCATCCTCTTTTCATTTTGTCTATGGCGGCCCCACGACAAGTACGGTACGCAACCCGGATGATGGCGTCAATATAATATATTTTGGAAAAATAAGAAATAAGGCAAGGGTGGCTCGAAACTATGTCCAGTGGAATAAAGAATCAGGGGAACTGTATGATAGTGATATTGTATTTAATACAGCCCATAAATTGAGCGCTGCCGATAAATGCCCGGAAGATAGCTATGACATTCAAAGTGTACTCACCCATGAACTCGGGCATTCACTGACTTTGAATGAACTTTGCAAGCAGACCCATGATGAGAAAACCATGTATTGGAAAGAGAATAAGGGCGATACGAAAAAGAGGACTTTGGATCAGGATGATATTGACGGGATCAGCCATTTGTATCCCTAACCCGAACGAGCCGGAAGTGAAAAATGAAAATCGAAATGTTTATTTCAGGAATTCTTTTATCGCCTCGAAAACCACGTCCTTTTCATCATCGTACATTATCAGGTGATGACTCCGTTCAAGCCACACCAGCCGTTTGTTGGTAGAGCCAAGATGTTTTATAACGTACCGTGCGCTTGCCGGGGCGGCAACCATGTCCTTTTTGGAGTGAATAACGAGCGCCGCGGATCTTATGTCTTTCAGTCCCGGTTTAATGTCTCTGATTATTTGCTTGATCTCATGGAGTGTCTGTAATGGATAATGACTATTTATGGGCTGGTGTAAATAACCCGTGTGCGCCTCTGATTCGATATAGCACCTCTTTTTCCATGTTTTTACCTTTTTCAAAAAAATTTTGCAGAACCCGATTAAGGCATTAATTGGCAGGTATTCCCGGATAAAAAACAGAGGAGTGCCCATTAAAACAATTCTTTCTATCGGGTAATGTAGGGCCAACTGCAAAGTCAACAATGCACCCAGTGAGAATCCGATAACCACGACCTCCTGGTATTCCTTTTTTAGCTGGAGATACTCAGCCTCCACTTTTTCCATCCAATCGTGAAGTGTGCTTAGAGCAAGACCGTCGGTATCTCCGCAATGACCGGGCAGAAGGATACCCCTGGCAGTAAAGCCCCACTCACGCAAGTCTTCCGCAAGTTCCCGCATCTGGATTGGCCCGCAGCCCAGTCCATGCACGAGCAGACACGCCGCATTGCCGTGACCCAGGGTAAATTCCTCCCTGTATTTCGTCAAATCATAGAGCATCGAATTATCGGACATGGCATTATTATACTTTGTAAAGGATAAAAAGAAAATTGTTTACCATTTCATAAAGAAATTAAAGGTTAAGCTCACAATTCTTTTGTTGTTCAATCCGCGAGACTATGTACTACAAAATATATTTGACTTACTTTAAATACATGTATACACTACCGCATATTGTAATAAATATTATAAGGAGTATGGAACATGGAAACATCAGTAGTTACATCAAAGGGACAGGTTGTTATACCTTCCAAACTACGACACAAATACGGTATCAAGAATGGAACGCGAGTTCATTTTTATGAAGTAAACGGGGAAATACGACTTGTTCCCGTTACACCCGAGCTTATTGACAAGAATATTGGTCTTCTTGGGACAAAGGGGAAACTTATGCGTGCCCTCCAGGAGGAGAAAAAAAGGGAGCGTGAGCTGTGAAACGATATGTTTTAGATAGCTACGCCCTTATAGCTTATTTTGAGGGAGAAAAAGGCGCAGAAACTGTTGCTGGTATCTTTAAAGACGCCCTTGCAGATAAAGCAGAAGTATTCCTCTGTGTGGTAAATTGGGGAGAAATGTATTACATTGCCCTGCGAGAAGGCGGCGATGACAAGGCGGAACTTTACAGGTCGACCCTTGTAAAATATCCGATAACCATTATTGAGGCAAACAAGGAATTAACACTCCAGGCCGCCCGATATAAGGCATTTCACAGAATCTCGTATGCCGATGCCTATGCGGCTGCGCTGACAAAACTACGGAAAGCCGCGTTGGTTACCGGCGATAAAGAATTTAAATCATTGGAAAAGGAAATAACGGTTCATTGGATATTATAAAAGAGAGATATTCTTCGGTTTGTTCCATGGAAATTCGTGAATCATAACCGTTATCCGTGCCCGTTATTTTAAAGAACCGTATAGTTTTGTTAACATCATGCTGATTCTCTCATACCCTTCTTTCATCTCAAAAT
>DBJWYX010000333.1:0-2753 GCA_052360825.1 Candidatus Wunengus sp. YC64 | reverse complement strand
ATTGTTTCTTCCGGCCTGATGCCCATTCCCATTCCCTGAGACATAGACTGAAATGATTTCTCTGGGTCTCTGAAATCGGGATATTTACCTCCCGCGAAGTAGAAATCATTTCCACGAGCATCTATCAATGCACCAACCCCTTTTGTAAACCCAACGCCCTGGGCAAATTGTCCGCTAAAATAGACATCGTTGCCCTTGAGGTCACTCAACAGCCCTGCACCAAAGAAACCGACTCCTTGGTTTAAGACATGACCGCTATAAAAATCATCTCCGTTATTATCTAACAGCAACCCAATTCCAAAGAGGCACGACCCTTGTGAAAAATTTTGGCCCAAATACTTATCATTTCCGTCAAAATCCATGAGGATACCTATACCGAATCTTCCCGTACCCTGGGCAAAAGAATTTGCGGCGTTATAAACATCATTTCCTGAAAAATCAATGCAGATAGAGACAGGGATGTCCTTGTTGGATGCGCCTGCATTATTGAAATAATAATCATCGCCTCCAAGGTCGATAATTACGGCCGCATCGGCATAATAATAAGAAGTGCCTGTCCCACCCACTACGATTTTTCCTATGTTTGTATCCTGAATAAACAAGATATCTCCGGCAAAATCCTTTGTATCTTTACCATTACTACATAAATTGTTTTGTGAATTTTGACATCGAATAGGTTCAGGCAAGTTAAATGGTAATACTTTGGTTTGTGTTACATCTTGAGGTGTATTCGCGTCTGTTCGCTGTTCAAAATTTAGAAGGGTAAGTTTGTTCAAAAGTATTGAGACGGCTTCAAACAATTTTGGAAAATCGACATTTTGAGACAATGCCAGCAATCTGGTAAGATCCTGTGGCATTATCTTCTCATCAGGTAGCCAGACTTTCTGGGCATTTTGATACAAAAATTCAACTTCTTCGTGGGATAAGTCGCGGAATGCCCCTTTTATGAGAGAAACACAGGGCACTAAACTATCGATAATGAGTTGGAGTTGTTCCTGCAACGAGCCAGCCGCATCGATTTGTTTTCCTTTAGACGGATATTTAACATCTAATAAATCTGCCGCAAATTCCACTTGGGTACCTATATCTTTGTCCATCAAGTTTTCATGGATGTTCTGACCGATCTGAGGGGTATCAAATGGGTGTAGCATTAAATAATCTACGATAGATAGGCGGAATGTATTTACCTTGTTATTTGTCTGAAAACCTTCCCGTACATATGCCTCTTCACCAATTCGTTGTATTGCCATACCAAGTCTTTCTTTGTACGTTTCATTTTGAATGGCGAAATCGATGAAAGATTTTTCGGGTTTTTGAGATGAATCAGACATAGACCCTTCGTTCAACCCTGTCAGAGAAGAAACTGGTTCGGTCGTATTCGTAAGAAGTTTTGCAACTAATTTTGGTTTAATCACCATTTCTGTATCATTTCTGGAAACGGTAAGCCCAGGTACGCCCCCTGCCCCTGTTGTTTCTATTGTCTTCTTAAATTTGATGAGATTGAGACCGTCCTTATCTATATTTATTGTAGTTTCGTTATTAATCTTCGTAATAATATCGCCTGTCTTCAAACCCGCCTCATCTGCGGGCGACCCCATGGTAATTTCCTTTACCAAAATGCCCTTTCCTTCAGCATTTTCCATAAAGATTCCCAGCCATCCTTTATTAAAATCGACCTTATCCTTCCGAAATCCCTTTTCTTTCAGATAAAAGAAGTCTTCGATATCAAACCTTTGGCCAGCGACAGACACCTGTATACTATCTTCAGCAAAGGTATTCATACACATCATGGATACTACAAGAATACACAAAAAAGGAACACAATATAAAATTTTATTGAACATGATTCAGGTCTGTTTTGTCCTTATTAACCCCGGATAAACGCTCTGATTTGAGCGTAGACAACGGTTGTAATAACTTTGTAACTTTCTTGAAGATTATTTAATAGTTTAAAAAGATTAACCAAAACCAAGAATAATAGAAGCATTTTCTAAAAGCAATGGGAAAATTTTATAAAGGGAAACTGTTTGATTAATTTTAACTTATTAAGAGTTTGAAAGAAAATTTGCATATTTGCCCTTCATTATTAAGAGAATGATTAATTCAAATGGGTTTTTCAGAATTAAAGCTATTGATATTTCTTGTTCTATTTGGTAAATTCGATATCCTGAAAACCGTGTTTTAGCCCTAAAAAATTCGAGAAGGGAGACATAAAATGAATCTATCCGAAGCAATTGATATGGTGACAAAAGATGAACGGGAACTCCAAGAAAAATACTTGAAGATGGCGGATCAGGAGACAGACCCCTTTGCAAAAGCATTCTTTAACAGAATTGTTAAAGATGCCGCAAAGCATGAAAAGAAACTGCACAAGAAATATGAAAAAATTCTGTCAGCTTTAAACAAGAAGACATTTTAAATTCTTATGCAGCGTTAAGGACTAAGAAATGAAAAAGCCCCAATATCCTTTACAGATATTGGGGCTCTGATGTCGCAATTATAATTAAGTGACAACTCCCTATTTTTACACGCCAGTCGACTATAATCGATTATGCTATATAATATAAGAGTGCGCTTTTTAATAAAAATTTATAATTTGCGTACTTTTGTGGCCTTGTAACCCTTTTGGTCCTTTATGACCTCGAACTCGACCTTATCTCCTTCGGCAAGGGTTCTAAACCCCTCGCCTTCGATCGAGGTTTGATGTACAAAAACATCATCTCCGTTATCCTGGGAAATAAAACCAAATCCCT
>DBJWYX010000332.1:1519-2825 GCA_052360825.1 Candidatus Wunengus sp. YC64 | reverse complement strand
ATGGCCGAATATCAACTGGGAGTAACACTTTCTAGGGATGAAACGAACAAGATTGTTGCATTCTTGTGTACCTTAACCGGTGATCAACCTGAAATTATTTTTCCCATTTTGCCACCTTCAAACGCGAATACGCCAAAACCAAACAGGAACTGAAAAAGTTTTTACAAAGCAATACTATAGAGTAACACCGAAGAAAAGGGAGAGAAAATGAAGATAGTGAACTTTACTGCGATGAGCTGTATACTGGCCTTTGCCGTTATCAATGGCGTGATGCCGGCATTTACTATTGCAGGGGGTCTGATTGATATGGGGTATGGCAGCAGGGGTGGAAGTATGGTGTCTGGATTGAAACGTTCAGAAGAACCTATCCAGCCAATTCCTATTAGCTTCGACTACGACAGACCAAAGATAGAATTAGGAAAGAAATTGTTTTTTGAACCCAGATTGTCCAAATCCGGCTGGATCAGTTGTAATTCCTGCCACAACCTCTCAACGGGCGGCGCAGATAATTTACCAAGCTCTATCGGACATAAATGGCTGTTTGGTCCGATAAACTCACCTACCGTCCTGAATGCGAAATTCAATCTGGCGCAATTCTGGGATGGCCGTGCAAAGGACTTGAAAGAACAGGCAAAAGGCCCCATAGCCAATCCTATGGAAATGGCTTCAAACCATGAGCTTGCAGTGGGTGTATTGCAATCAATACCGGAATATGTGGGATGGTTTAAAGAGGTGTACAAAGACGAAAAAATTACCATTGATAACGTCGCTGATGCTGTTGCAGCATTTGAAGAGACTTTGACAACGCCAAACTCCAGATTCGATTTATGGCTCAGGGGCTATGATAGAATTTCCCAATCGGAGGTGGAAGGGTATGCTCTATTTAAGGCTAAAGGTTGCATAAACTGCCATAACGGTTTTGGCGTGGGCGGAAATTCTTTTCAAAAATTTGGCATTGCGAAACCGTATGAAAAAGACACCCAGACCCTTGGCAGATATAACGTGACAAAAGATGAGAAAGATAAATATGTTTTCAAAGTTCCCCTGCTAAGAAATATTGAATTAACAGCGCCCTATTTCCACGATGCAGGCACGTGGAGTTTGGGTGAGGCGGTGAATATCATGGCCGAATATCAGTTGGGAGTAACGCTTTCTAGGGATGAAACGAACAAGATTGTTGCTTTTCTCCAAACGTTAACCGGAGATCAACCTTCAATTATTTTTCCGATTCTACCACCCTCAACTGCAAACACTCCGAAACCAGATCGGAATTGATTTTGCGCTGTTGTTCTGTGTAGTCGAATAT
>DBJWYX010000332.1:0-1509 GCA_052360825.1 Candidatus Wunengus sp. YC64 | reverse complement strand
GACGTAACCCCATTCTCTTCCACCAACCCCATTCTCTTCTTCAGAAATCGTTATTTCTGTCCGAAAGGTTTTCATACTTTATCTCACTTCTTTTTATGTGCCAGGATAAAACACAGCTTGGTTACTATTTTCTATAAATCGAGCCTCAAGCAACAAGCGGTGAAAATAACAGAAGTAAAAAACAAAGTAAAACAAGATATTTACCTCTTTTTAACATAATTTGGTTGGGTTAAGGCACGAAACCCAACAGATTATTGAATGCCATGGACGGTTGGTGTTGGGCTTCACTTACGTTCGGACCAACCTACTCGACTTTAACTATTGAATAACTGCCATCGGAATTAGTCTTAACTTTTCCTTTAATTATCTTAACAGCTTCTTTTAAGCCGTTCTCAAAATACACCCGCTTCTCCTCAAACGACATATTCTTGATGTCTTTATACACAGCGTCCTTCCACTCCCAGACCTCAGAAAGGGCTTTTGATACAGGAGCTATTTTCTCATTCGTTTTCATAAACCACCTCCATTGGATTTGTTAAAATCAGCGGATAGAAATATCCTTCCTTTTCATTTATTATTTTAACACCTATTTGCTTCTGTATGTTAGAAAGATGTTTAAAATTCCATGATAACAAGATGTCCATCTGATTACAGGTGGCAATGGCAATATGTTGGGCGTCTTCTAACTTTTTAGGAGGGATAATCTTTTCTCTTAGGTAAACGTTGGCAAGCGCATCAGATGTTTCATCCAGAACAAGAATCCTTAGTGAATACTTTTCTATGACTTCGAGAAGCAACTTTCTCTTATCTCCGTATTTTGTCTTTTCGATTTCTGCGATTACCACATCTGAAACGTAAACAAGATATTTGCCTTTTTCTACATAGTTTTCAAAGAAATCCTCAGTAATCTTCCGGAATTCTGGCACATCATCCGCAAAAAGGAAATTGATAACAGAGGTATCAAGGTATATTTTCAGTTTTTTCATAACATGTATGTTCTTCTATAACAGTTTGGTTGGGTTGAGGCACGAAACCCAACAGATTATTGAATGCCATGAACGGTTGGTGTTGGGCTTCACTTACGTTCAGACCAACCTACTTGACTCGTAGTTACATTTTGACTTTTTTAAATTTATGATACCTTAGATTAATAATATACTGCCCTTGCCTTTTGCCTTTTCGAAATACGCCTTATCTGCCGTAACCATGACCCCGCTTTCCCGTAAGGCAATTACATGATAGATAGTATCATAAAAAGTAACGCCTTTAAACTCTCTCATTAAGCCAAAGGCAATAGTTGTGATTTCTTTTGTAATGTGATATTCCATAAACTCATACTCAAGGAGGATGTCTAAAATTCTTTCTGCATCTCCTGTCCTTCTTCAATGCTTCAACGATTTCTCTGTTTGAAACCAGTGTACCTTTGGACTTCAATGCCATAAGTTTTCCCGTTGCTTTCTCCCGCTTTATCCTAAGAAGTTCCTTTCGTAACGCCTCGTTGATTACCTT
>DBJWYX010000331.1:0-2826 GCA_052360825.1 Candidatus Wunengus sp. YC64 | reverse complement strand
GATATTCGATATTGGAATCCCTGTAAAAAATATCAAAAACAACTTAGCGCTTATGGGACTTTTACCCTCCCCTTTAATAAGAGGGGCCGGGGGGGTGTTTTAAATCGGCGAAGGCATCGTTCCTACAGTAATACAAAAATGCATCGGATGCTTCCTTCAGAAAACTAAATTGTTGTCTTACCTTTTATTTTGCATATCTTCTATCTCTCCCTTAATTTCTTCTGCGTCGGGGGCTTTAGGGTTGAGTTTTAAGTAAGTCAGGTAATCCCTCACGGCATTTTCATTCCTTCCCAGCTTTTTAAAGGTGTTCCCACGATGAAGGTAGGCTAAAGGATTGTAAGGGAAGAGTTCGATGGATGTGTTAAAGTCCTCAAGGGCTTCGTCAGTCCTTTCCAACAGGTTTTTGATTTGACCCCGTTCGTAATATACACCGGCAAGACGAGGACTCAATTCTATCATCTTGTTGTAATCCTCTAAACACTTTTGCATATCACCTTTTCCGCGGTACGCTTTGGCGCGGATATAATAAGCAAAGGCATTGTTTGGCGAAAATTCTATGAAGGTCGTTGCGTCTTTTATTGCGTCGTCAAAACGTTGTGCATCGGCATGAAGAATACCCCTTTTCATATAGATTTCCGTATTACCGGGATCGAGTTCCAGCGCCTTGTTGAAGTCTTCTAAGGCTTTTTCAGGTTCACCTGATTCGGCATACGTCAGACCTCGGCTGGCGTAAGCAGCTGCAAATTTGGGGTCTAACGAAATGGCCTTACTTAAGTCTTCGATAGTCAAGTCTGTCCTTCCGACCATTTTAAAGGCAATACCACGGTTATAATAGGACAGGATTGAGCTAGGATCTAAAGACAATGCCTTACTATAATCCATAATGGCCTTATCGATAACCTCTATGGTAGCGTAAAGAGAACCGCGATTGTAGTAAGCAGGTGCATAGTCGGGATTCAGCTCAATGGCCTTGTTATAATCACTTATTGCCCGTTCAGTATCCTTCATCTTCTCATAAATAACACCGCGGTTACAATAGGCTACGGCATCGTTCCCATGCAGCTCGATAGCGTAGTTTACGTCTTTCAATGCGGCTTCTATGCTGCCTTTTTCTTTTTGTATTATTGAACGATTCAGATAAATATCGGCAATAACTTCGCTCACGGTAAGATTTCTGAGGTAATACCCGTTCTTGACGCTTGCCTGTGAAATACGCTTCCCGTGCATATTGATATAATAACTATCAGGAGTAAACATACCTTCATAACCCGTTTCGATGTTCCTCCGAAAGTCCCCGTCATCGTAACGCACAAATATGTGTTCCGGCACGCTTACCCCGTATAGAGGCAAATGTAAGCCTTCTGCTATACAGAGATAGAGAATAGACAAACCCACGCAGTTACCGACTTTCGAATCCAAAACCTTATTTAAGGATATATATTCAAGATTGCCCGTTTGAACGTACTTAAATTGGAGTTCGTTAAAAAGCACCGTGTTCATGGTCTTGATAATCTGCTCCGGCTCTGTTTCGTCACGAAGACTCGTCCTGATATTTTCAACGATATTTTCAATCTTATCGAGATAGCGTTCACTATCGATTTCCGGATAGGATTCTTTTGCTATTTTAAGGGCAGTTCTTGCCAGGCTCGTATCTGTAATGTTAATTTCCCAAACCGGGTTTGGCCTTAAACTGTCTGCCAATAAATCGAACGAGACAGGCATCAGACCAATGAAAAAACATTTGAAACTACAGATTGCACAGATAAAGAATGTGAATTTTTTACTTATCTGTGTAATCAGTGAAATCTGTGGTTGCCTTCTCATTTTACTAGTATGCATGTTTGTGTATGAGTCCATTCCATACGGTGAGCCAGATTATCTTTAAATCAAAATTGAGTGACCAGTTTTCAATGTAATAGAGATCGTATTCAATGCGCTTCTCCAATGACGTGTTTCCACGCCAGCCGCTGACCTGCGCCCAGCCGGTAATTCCAGCCTTCATCTTGTGTCTCAACATATATTTCGGGATAGTGTTCCTGAAATTTTCTATGAAGACAGGACGTTCAGGACGCGGACCCACGATACTCATATCTCCCCTTAATACATTGAAAAACTGTGGAAGTTCATCCAGGCTTGTTCTTCTCAGTAATTTACCCATTTTAGTGCGTCTTGGATCGTCCTTCTTTGCCCAAACAGGGCCAGTTGCCTCTTCTGCATCTACTGACATTGTTCGAAACTTGAGCATGCTGAATGTATTACCATCCAAACCCATCCTTTCCTGTTTAAACAATACAGGACCTGTGGAAGTCAGTTTAACCAATATTGCAATAACAAGCATAACAGGAGACGTAAAAATTATTACAAGAGAAGAAAAAACGATGTCCAGTACCCTTTTTACAATAATATTCCATCCGTAAAGAGGCGTGTCCCGAAGACTGATGAGCGGCATTCCTTCGAACTCACTCACACTGCCGCGCAGGGTGACGAACTCAAAGAGGTCGGGCAGTACCATGATGCTTACCGTCTCATCCCCAATCCATTCCAAAACTTCCTTTAACTGATTGTGGGCATGGAATGGCAGGGCGACAAAAATAATGTCAATACCTCTCTTGGCAATCAATTCGCGGACATCCGAATACTTACCCAGCACCTTTATCCCTTGTATATCATTTCCAACGTCATTCAAGTCACTCGTCAAAAAACCGGATATTTGAACCCCGAGTTCCGGATGCTTTCGCAATTTAGTCACAAGGTCCTGACCCAGCTTCTCCGTGCCGGCAATTAAAGCATATCTTTGATTGTATCCCTTCTGCCTTAAGAAACGGA
>DBJWYX010000330.1:0-2836 GCA_052360825.1 Candidatus Wunengus sp. YC64 | reverse complement strand
CCTTTCTGAAAATTTCCCGTTCTGTCAATAACTCCGCTCCTGACCAGATTTGCAAGACAATCCAGCAACCCTGAACCGCATATTCCACTCGGGGGGGCGTCGCCGATTGTTTTACAAATGACATCATAATTCTTCTTGATATTAACCTTCTCTATAGCGCCCTTTGCCGCACGCATACCGCAGGAGATGCCGCTCCCTTCGAAAGAAGGACCCGCAGACGCCGAACAGCAAACCATCCAGTCCTTATTCCCCAGTACGATCTCTCCATTCGTGCCAATATCAATAAGAAGCGATAAGGCTTCGGCCTTGTCCAGGCGGACGGCCAAAACACCGGAAGAAATATCTCCGCCCACATACGCACCAACACACGGCAGTGTGTAAAGCAAACCATACTTATTAATTTTTATGCCAACCACATCGGCTCTCAGTGGCGGCACAAAGCTTGCGGTTGGAAGATACGGCTCTTTTCGTATATGTATCGGGTTTAAACCCATCAGGAAATGTGTCATCACCGTATTCCCTGCACAAACGACCGAGTTAATATCGTGGATACTTAATTTATTTCTTTTAACAAGAGTGGATATCAGATAATTAACATCTTCTATTAACACCTCCTGCATAATTTCCATTGCATCATGCTGCTCGGCGTAGATAATCCTTTGAATATAGTCATCACCATACTTAATCTGGGAGTTATAGGTGGCTTCAATATCAATAGTCTCCGCGCTGGACAGGTTAAGGAGATGGGCTACAACGGTGGTAGTGCCCACATCCACAGCAACGCCATAATTATTCGCGCTAACATCGCCTGGCTGCACTTCCAGGATTTCCACCGTAGAACCGCGATAACCAAGGGTCACAGTAACCTTCCACTTACTATCTCTTAAGATGACAGGTAAAAGTTTCAAAGCTGTAAAATTTGTTGTTAATTTTTCCAGCGGAATACCGGTCTTCACCATGATACTCTGGCAGAGTCTTTCATAATCTGCCATACTGTCATCCATGCTGGGAGGCGATAACTCCAGATATAACCTGGAAACCAGCGGGTCTTGTTTAAACTGTTCTGCGCCTAAACTTACCGCTGCCTGTGCACCCGGGAATTGTGGATAATCACCGACAAGGATTTGACTTTTATCAAGTTTTGATTCTTCAGGTATTAAGACCTCCAGGTCTCCCATTACTTTTGTCCTGCATGCAAGGACATATCTCTTCCTGGTTTCAGCTTCAGTAATATGAGTTGTGGGCAGGCTTTCTACCTTACCGCCACTCAGGATTACTTTACACTTCCCGCAGGTACCATCACCACCACACAGGGCATTGATAAATAAATCTCCCATCCTTGATGCATTCAGGATGGTTTTACCTTTTTCAATTTCTACGGTAACGTCGCCTGGAAGAAAGTGAACTTTATAATGTGAATTTTCCATTGATTATCTATAAGATTTGATTACCTTCGATCACTAAAAACTTACAACTGAAAACTTATTATTAAGCTCGCCACACCG
This sequence comes from Candidatus Wunengus sp. YC64, assembly GCA_052360825.1. GTDB lineage: Bacteria > Planctomycetota > Brocadiia > Brocadiales > Brocadiaceae > Wunengus. The sequence goes on along the minus strand of DBJWYX010000330.1, from coordinate 1,331 downwards.
TCTTTAAATAAGAAGGAAGACCAGACGCTTCTCTTGGTCCTACCAGTATTTCCCAGCCAAGTGTTTCCTGCAACTTACCGGACATGACAGCCACAAGCCCCGGAATGATCAATTTTCTATGCTTTACTTTCGTTTCAACCTGGGCGTCTGCCATTGCCTTGGCGACAACTTTGTCGTTTAGTTTGTCGCCCGAATATGCCGTCAATACCGAAGTACCACCGGTATCCACGGACAATATATATGCGGGAATACGGCTTCCCTCAACCTCACCTTCAACGGTATAATAGGTAAGTGAAAAGTTTGTTGTGAATAAAACAGGTGAATCTTCTTTGGCGTCGCCAACCGCATATAATTTGGGTTCAACCTGGATTGGTTTTTGTGGATCGGTAAACAGATTTGTCCTTGCGGTGAGTAGTGGCATGATCCCCCAGGGTTCACAGGTATTAACTGCTACAATGCCCGCATATTTTGCCAGATACGTAGATGCCAGAGAAATTTCCTGGAATGGGTCGTCATCGCAAACAAAGGTAATCATGGGAAACCCAAGCGTTCTAAAATTTTTCTTTAGTGCGGCGCGTCTTATCTTTGTCAGTTTCTGCAGCACCTCTTTAGGATTGTTACCGCTTACATCCAGCATAATTTCCTCGACGCCTGACTTCTTTGCACATTCAGCCAGGTCAGCAAGTTCCTCAAGTGTTGGAGCGGTTACGGTCATCGGGCAGTTCTTTTCCTTTGCCAGAGCAGCCATAGCCGCACAGTTCTGCGAATTTGCACCGTGAACCAAAGGCCTTTTTTCAGCGCAGTTTGCCAGGGCGGCCTTCATGTTTTCAACAGAAGCACTGCTCAAAATGATGCTCAGATGAGAACCACTGCTGACCTTCTTCGCCGTTTCAGCAAATTTATTTGCAGTATTACTTTTATTAATGACTGCGACCAGATCAATTTCAATCTCCGTACCAACCCTGGAAAGCTTCAGGCTGTTAATCTTTTTTAAACGATCGTTAAAGTCGGCATCACTTAAATCATCGCTGATAGTAACTGCCACACCTGTTGGATGATAAAATTTCTCTTCATGTCTGAATAATACATTTTCCTCGCCAACCTCTACTTTTTTTGCCCCCGTACCTACCGTTACCAGCTTGACGGGAGGCGCAGAGGCTGCTCCCAAAACTTTCTTCGCCTCTTCACTCACGTCGGGACAATCGGACAGGTTTGCCTTTTTCTGGGCTAATTGCATGGCAAACGCCAGGCATGTGGGACGTCCGCATTTTTTACAATTTGTCTTGGGAAGTAGTTTATAAATATCTAGTCCAGTTAGTGCCATTCGTTAC
>DBJWYX010000329.1:0-2836 GCA_052360825.1 Candidatus Wunengus sp. YC64 | reverse complement strand
GCTTTTTTACCAGATTTATGAAAATTTACCCACACAAAACTTAGTAGACCCAGTTTTATTAATTTGTTTTCGGTAACGACGAGAATGCTCCTGTTTATATCGGTGAGTATTATATCAGGTTTTATATTATTGCCTTCGATGGATATCTTCTAGTGTTTGGAATTCAGGGCGTATTCCTGCAAGGGATTTCTCCGCTTCCAGCCGAGTTGCAGTAATCTTTTAAGGACCTTTAAATCTGTGTCTGTTGCTTCGTCGGTTCCTGGGCATAAATATCTTGAATAGTTTTACCTCTTAGAGGCATTCAATACCGTAATTCCCACAAGTTCTTCCCCTTTGTATCTCAAAATTATACCGTTTTCAAGCATCTCGGAATCTGTTGCATGCTGCGGCCTTTTGAAGCTTATGTAAAGCACATCTGCTTCTTTGTCATAATCAATCCACATCTTTGTTTCCGGCATTTTTATGAAGTGTGATACTAATTCATTTACCTCTTTTAATGTCTTTTCTATTTCTATTGTTGCCATAAAATTACCTCTCTTTCGCTTCTCAAATCCCTTTAAATAGTCATCATAATCCATGGGAGAATAATCAGATTGGAGGGGTCGGATAATAGAGATTTGGCTTTTTGAGAAAGGCGCGGGCTTGCTGTCAAAAACCAAACCCATGGATGCGTATCTGTAACGATATACACTAAACAGACTCCTTGCCTTTAAATAGTTTTTACCGTAATAGCCCCTAATGGGCAGCACTTTTCGAATTCCGGTTTGATATGCCAGGTTGAAGCCTTTTCCGCAATGATCTTTGCTTTATCGTCAATAACATCCATAACACCTTCAGAGTTCTCAACACAGATTCCACAACCAATGCACTTCCTCTGGTCTATACTCACAGTAAAAGATTCGTTATCTTTCTTAACATTTACCTGCTCAAGGTAATGGATGTGTTCCTGGTCAGAAATTATGCCTGAATGCGTTGGGGAATGTTTTCTGACTTGCTGACGACCTGCCCGATCGTAACGAAATATTGATCGTCCGCATTGTCCGCAGGTATGTAATTCTTGCATCTTTTCCAGATAGTCCATTACCGTTTGAACCACGGAGGCATGACTCCATGTCAGCGGGGATACAGAAACAGGCTCGCCGGTAAATGGGTTTATCTGCTCTGCCAGCACGCCGGAAGGCAGTGCATGGGATACAGTCCATCGCAAATAATTTACCACGCGTTCGAGGTCTTCGACAGATCTGGCTGTTGATACATAATACTGCGCCAGCCACATGGTGCAAATTATCCAGGGATTCCCGGGAATTGCGCCGTCATTGCCAACCCGCTGATACTGATCGCTTTCATAACGCGCAATTCCGCCTATTTTAGTCTTAACCCATAAGGTTTCTTCGATTGCCTTCATCGTGTTTTGTACTTTAATGTCATTGGGATCATATACCCCAAAGGCAAACATCCCGTATAAACTGGCATCGATCGTTGCATCGATTTCATATCCGCCGTCTTTCTTTGGATAGATCATTCGTAAAAATCTCTTGTGCTTCTCGCTGTAAAGATATTGGTCAATTGCCTTTTTAATTTGTAATGCAGTCTGCCGGTATAATTTGGCTTTTTCAGTACGAAAAAAGATATCGGAAAGGTTTGCAGCGGCAATCAGACCGCCGTACACGGTAGCAGTTGTAAAGGACAATATGCCGCGCCTTTCTTCCCACAAATCATACGAAGGAAGCGGTAACCCCGTTTGCTCATCCCGGTAACTTACAAGAAAATCTGCCGTCTTTTCGATAAAAGAGTGATACAGGGGACGTATCACATCGATCTTTCTGTAAAGATCGTAATATTGCCATATCGCCCAGAGAATCAGGGCGGTTTCATCTTCCTGGATCGGCACGTGTATCTCTTCGCCTTTTACCCAGGGATGCCATGAACTGCCAAAAGAACCATCGGGATTGTATTTGTGCAGTAAAAAGCCGTTTTCAACCATGACGCTTGCACAGAAATTATAAGGCGTGATTACGTTGGCGCAAAAGTCGAAAAACTTTCGGCAGGTCGTGGTGTATCCTGCCTTCATCAGTGCATAACTCACCAGCGCGCCATCCCGGGGCCACATATAACTATAAGTATCTTTTGCATACTGTCTAATATCCGAGTCGTTTGCGGCAATAATAGCGCCGCCGTTGTCAATCTGCGTCGTAAGGATCAGCAGGCTTCTCTTGAAAAGATCGACCACATCGGACGGCAGGTTTCCAAAATTGAACTCTTCTTTGTTGACCCAGTGATGCCAATAACTTGCCGTTCTATCGAGTATCGTTTGAGGTTTTTCACTGAGAATGATATCGTTCAGGTTGTCGACTTCGCCGTAGTTCCTGCCGGCAGCAATCCAATAGTACGCAACGGACTCTCCCAGGGGCGGGATTTTCAGCGAAATACCGATGGTAGAGTCAACGGAACCCTGCGCTATGGGGTTTCCCTCCAGGACGCCGTCTTCAGCATCCCGCCAGGTGCCCTCAGCGCCACGATGCCTCTTGATTCCGGTTGCGTATTCTCTGACGCCCCATACATCGCCGGCAGAACAATTCATTAAGAAATATCTGGGACCTTTATAGTGAATAAGGCAATTCAGCTTTGCATCGTAAAATACCGTGTCTCCAACTTCATTTTCCATTACGCTCAGGTCCTGATGAAAGAATAGGCGGACTTCTCTTTCATTACTTTTAAGATTTCGGACGGTCACCTTACGCATGTAAATATTTTTCTCAAAATCAACGACGTCGTTGCAGATAAGCTGAAGACCCAGCCTTTCATGAAACGCCCGAACGTTGGTTACGAGGGTTTC
>DBJWYX010000328.1:0-2861 GCA_052360825.1 Candidatus Wunengus sp. YC64 | reverse complement strand
CTGAAGCAATCTCAGGGAAGGATTGCTTCGCTCCGCTCGCAATGACGATTATATGGCACCTTATTTAAAATGTTTACTATAGTATGATTTTACAGTGGCAAAAAAAGTCACCTACAATACAATAGTTTAACTAGCCGTATACGCCTTCTAAAGAATTGCCAATCAAAAAGTTATTTATAAACCATGAGCAACCCATTACTTTTTTTATATTTTGAACAGTTTACACAAATTCTATAATACTATCAATACTTTTTATGGAGATTGCCAACTGATCTCCGCTAACTTCATGAGCGCATTTCTCGCATTGCCCGTGTCGATAGATTGTGCGGCAATTTTCAGTCCTTCCTCAAAATCTCTTGCCAACCCGCCTGCAATGATTGCGGCGGCTGCATTCAAAAGCACCACATCCCTTTTTGGGCTGTGAACACCATCCAATACGTCTCTGATTGCCATAGCGCTTTCGTCAGGGGTATTTACTGTCAGGTCGGAAAGCGTTGATTTTTTTATGCCAAAGTCAGCCGGGTTTAAATAATAACTTTTTATGGTATTTCCAACAAGTTCACAGACTTTGGTTTTGTCCGTAATCGTTATCTCATCCAGACCGTCCAGACCATGCACAACAAAGGCATGCTGATCACCAAGCCGTTTTAATGCCTCAGCCATAATAAGTGTCAGATGCTCACTGTACACACCCAGGATTCTGTGGGTAGCTCCTGCCGGGTTCGCTAAAGGGCCAATGATGTTAAATATCGTACGAATGCCAATTTCTTTTCGTGGACCGACAGCGTATTTCATTGCCTGATGCAGCATGGGGGCGAAGAGGAATCCAATATTAGCCATTGCGATACATTTTTCAACCGTCCTGACATCTGCCTCAATATTGACGCCTAACTTCTTCAATACATCAGCGCTCCCACACTGACTGGAGGCTGCCTTGTTACCGTGTTTGGCTACCTTCAGACCGGCGCCGGCAACAACGAATGCAGCAGTAGTAGAGATATTGAATGTATTTTTGGCATCCCCTCCCGTCCCGCATGTATCGATTATAATTCCACCTTCTGCGTTTATTTTAACTGCCTTCCTCCTCATGGCCATAGCGCACCCCGTAATCTCTTCTACGGTTTCACCTTTCATACGTAATGCGGTAATAAAAGAGGCAATCTGGGCATCAGTGGCTTTTCCTTCCATGATTTGCATCATTACGTCCAGGCTTTCTTCAAGGCTCAAGTCCTTGTTATTTACTAATTTGGATATGATTTCTTTTATAAACATAGTTATTTTACAAATAGGAATTTTTTCACTTGACGTTGAATATAATATAAATTAAAATGATTTGCTAAAGTTATAAAAATACTAAAAACAACAATTTACAAAGAAAGGAATATCGAACTATTTATGGCAAAGGTACAAATATCAGGAGACGAAAACATCAGAGAAGCATTAAGAAGATTTAAAAAGATGTGTGATAAAGAAGGTATCATTAATCAATCGAAACGTATGGCGTATTTTGAAAAGCCTTCCGAAAGAAAACGTCGCGAGGAAAGCCGAAGGATCAAAAATATTAAAAGGTCGCAAAAATTAGGCATCTCAGGACAGCCAGGGACGACCCGCCCTCAATCGGGTTTCCACAACAACTTTGGCGCGTCACCCCACAGAAGTTCCAGGTCGTAGAAGTGACGCATTTCCCTGTCAAAAAGGTGAATGACTACATTTCCATAGTCCATGAGTATCCATCGGCCATCTGTATAACCTTCGATACCAACTCCGTGGATACCATGACTATGCAACTTTAATTCTATCTCGCCTGCAATACTCTGTAATTGACGTTTATTGGAACCATTACAAATAACGAAGAAATCTGTAATAAATGTCAATCTTCGGACATCAAAGATTAAAATATCTTCAGCCTTTTTAGCGTCAGCAATCCTTGCACAGAGGATTGCTATCTCCTTTGAATCTACCGTTTCTGTTCCTCCCGAAAGTCTATCGCTGCTGTGCGTTAACATTTTCACCATAATCGGCGTCATACTGAATAGAGGGTTTAACATCTGACAGGCTGCTTCCACAGTAATAGCAAAATCTTGCATATTTTGGATTCACATCCAAACAATTCTCACATCTATGATACAGGAGCGTACCGCACAGGATGCAGAAATTCGCCCCTTTTACATGATTGTCAAATTGACAATTTGTATTAGGACATATCCTATCATCCCTTTCTGTAACTATATCACCCGGCATAACGACCTCCCATTCTTTAATAGAGTTTTTCTAAAACTTCCGCTCACCGCAGAGATCGCCGAGGTCGCAGAGAAACCAAAAGACTGTGAAGTCAAAAAAACCGATTTTCTTTGCATCCTTTGCGTCTCTGCGGTGAACTTTGGCACGTTAATGAAGATGTAACAGGGCGCCAATCTTCGGTGAAAATTTAATGATAATTCCAGCAAATACAACAGCCACGATAGACATTAACTTAAGCAAAATATTCAAAGAAGGTCCTGACGTGTCTTTGAAAGGATCCCCTACCGTATCGCCCACAACAGCGGCTTTGTGCGCCGGCGATCCCTTTCCTCCAAACGCCCCGCCTTCGATGTACTTTTTAGCATTGTCCCAGGCTCCGCCTGCATTTGCCATAAAGACTGCCAACAGGAAACCCACGGTTAAACTTCCCGCCAAAAGTCCTACGACACCAGGGACACCCAATACTAACCCTGTTAGAATAGGTACCAGCAAGGCAAGTAGTGAAGGAACAAACATCTCTCTTTGCGCTCCTCTGGTACTAATTGCCACACATGCTGCATAATCGGGTTTTCCTGTTCCATCCATAATACCCGCAATTTCTCTAAATTGTCTCCTGACTT
>DBJWYX010000327.1:0-2874 GCA_052360825.1 Candidatus Wunengus sp. YC64 | reverse complement strand
TGTGAGAACTGCCCGAATATCTTAATTGAGGCAATGGCTTGTGGCGCTCCTATATTATCTTCTAATGTAGAACCAATGCCGGAAATTTGTCAGGATGCGGCTGTATATTTCGATCCTTTTAACCCACAAGATATTGCAGAAAAGATACAAACTGTATTGTCGAATAATATTTTATTACAAGAGTTAAAGCTGCGCTCACTAGAAAGAGTAAGTCATTTTAGCTGGGAAGAAACGGCGAGAAAGACTTTGCGTGTTTTGGAAGGTGTAAATGCATAAAGAAAAAGTTTTAATTATTAAGCTTGGTTATTCAGAAACTTTAGATGGCGAAATAGGAAAAATAACAAGCTTGGGAGATGTACTCAGGAGTACTGTATTGCTGCATCTTTACAAGAATGCACATGTTACCTGGCTGGTAGATGAGATTGCATTCCCACTATTAAAGGGAAATCCTTTTATTCATAGAATTCTTTCATATGACATTACCTCTGTATTACAATTACAGTCCGAACGATTTGATACGGTTATTAATCTGGAAAAAGTGCCTGGGTTATGTGCCTTTTCAGATACTGTTAATGCCTGGCGTAGATATGGATTTAGATTTGATCCAGAAAATGGAGTGGCTCTTGCGTACGATGGGTCCCAACACGTATTAGAGATTTGTATGGATACTGTACATAAGAAAATGGCAAAAAGATGTTGGGAAGAAATTCTATTTGAGATGGTAGGTGCAAAGTGGAAGGGTGAAGGTTGTATCCTTGGATATAAACCAAAATCAAATGTTATATACGATATAGGTTTTAATTATGATGTGGGTAAAAAATGGCCAAATAAGGCATGGCCTAAGGAATTTTGGAAGGAGCTTGAAAGTCTTATTGGGAATAAGTACACAATTTCCTGGCAGCAAGGTTTAAAAAACATTGAAGAATATTTTGAGTGGATAAATTCCTGCCGTGTTTTTGTAACTAATGATAGTTTAGGTTTACATGTAGCTTGTGCATTAGGCAAAAAGATACTTGCGCTTTTCGGTCCCACACTTGTATCAGAAATTTATGTACCAAATGGTACAAAATTAGTGCCTAATTCAGATTATAATTGTATACCCTGCTTGAGTCCAAGATGTATCCAAAGTAAATCGTGTATGAATTATATAGAGCCCAAAATGGTTTACGACGCAATTGAAAGTATTATAAAAAGGTAGTCGCATTTTAACTCTGAATTAATACTCATGCTTCGCAAAAAGAAAAAACATGGATAAATATCGTATAGATAGCCATAAGCTTTTATACCACGTTTCCAGGGTAAATAATTGGTTAAAAGGGGAAAATATTTATCCTATTTATGCTGAAATATCTCCATCAGGTACTTGTAATCACCGATGCACTTATTGTGCTCTGGATTTTATGGAATACCAATCACGGTTTCTGGATAAAGAGGTGCTTAAAGACAGGCTATCAGAAATGGCATCACTCGGCTTAAAGAGTGTCATGTATGCAGGAGAAGGTGAGCCGCTTCTGCACAAAGATATCGGAGAAATAATCAAACATACAAATACAGTTGGTGTTGATGTGGCTATAACAACGAATGGAGTTTTTTTAAAGAAAGACCTTATTGAGAGTGCTCTAGAAAATATTACCTGGATAAAAGTCAGTATCAATGGGGCAACGAAAGAAACCTATGCTAAAATTCATAAAACAAATCCTGATAACTTTGACCGGGTAATAGAGAATATGTCTTATGCAGTAGAGTTAAGGCAAAATAAGAGGTATAAATGTGCCTTGGGTATGCAGCTCATACTTTTACCTGAAAACTGGCATGAGGCAGAGCTTTTAGCTCAACAGGCTAAAGACATAGGTATGGATTATTTAGTTATAAAACCATATTCACAGCACCCGTTAAGCAGAACAACAAGATATAGCGATATAAAATATAGTGATTATCTTCATTTAGCTGACAAGTTAAGTGCTTTTAATAATAACAACTTCAGCGTGATATTCCGTATTAACACAATGAAAAAATGGGATGAAGGGCAACGAACTTACAGGCAGTGCCTTGCCCTTCCTTTCTGGTCTTATATAGATGCGGGTGGGACGGTTTGGGGATGTAGTGCTTATCTCAGCGATGAGCGTTTTGTCTATGGTAATATTCATGAAAATACCTTTAAGGAAATTTGGGAAGGGGAGAGGAGACACAAATCTGTTCGCTGGACAGAAGAAAAACTCGATATAAACCAATGTCGGGTGAATTGCAGGATGGATGAAATAAATCGATATCTATGGCAATTAAAACATTCACCTGAACATGTTAATTTTATCTGACTTTTATGTCTTTCATTAAACAACGATGATGCTCAATGGTTGGTTATGTAAAAAAGCAAATCAGATACGCAAAGACGTAGTAGGGATTGCTATTCAAAATGGAGCCGGGCATATTGCCCCCTCGCTTTCATGCGTTGATATTCTGATAGCACTTTATTACAGAATAATGGACCTTTCCAGTTGCTCACAATGGGAAGAAAGAGACCGTTTCGTATTTTCTAAAGCGCATGGATGCTACGGTCTATATTCAATACTTGCTGATAAAGGATATATTAAACGTCAGGATTGGGAGAATTTCTATAAAGGAAGTTTTTTGGCAGGATGTTTGGAACGTCGTGTGGAAAATGGTTTGGAAGCAAGTTGCGGTTCGCTCGGACATGGACTGCCAATGGCCGTGGGCATTGCCTTTGGGGCAAAATTACAGAATAAAATGTACAGGGTTTATTGTATTGTTGGTGATGGCGAAATGCAGGAAGGATCCAATTGGGAAGCAATTCAATTTGCAGTTAAACACAAGCTATCGAATTTGACGGTAATCATTGATCACAATACATTGCAA